>CAMLOC010000008.1 GCA_946481465.1 uncultured Shinella sp.
ACGCGGATCGGCGAATACCAGATCGAATGGGGCCTGCTTGCCGCCGGCGCCGTCGTCGGCGCCATGCCGGCCACCCTGCTTTTCCTTCTCGTGCAACGCCGCCTCATCGGCGGGCTGACCCAGGGCGCGGTGAAGGGCTGACTGCGAATGAAAGAGGACTGACCATGAACCCCGTCGGGTTGATCTCCATGCAATATGCGCGGCCCTTCACGGCCGAGCACTTCCCGCTGTTTTCCGAGATGCGAAGGCTCGGCTACGATTTCGTCGAGCTTCTCGTGCCCGAACCCGGCGAGCTCGACCTTGCCGAGACGCGCCGCGCGCTTGATGCCGCCGGGCTCTCCGTCGTGCTCGCCGCCCGCGTCAACCTCCAGCGCAACCTCTCCTCCGACGATCCCGTCGCCCACCGGGCCGGCATCGACTACCTGAAATACGCGGCCGATTGCGCCTTGGCACTCGGCGCCACCATCGTCGGCGGCCCGCTCACCGGCAATCCGCTGGTGTTCGCCGGCCGGCCGCCGCAGCCGGTGGGCGAAGAGGAGCGCCTCGCCCGCAAGACGCGCTGCGTCGCCGGCCTGAAGGAGGCGGGGGATCACGCGGCCGGGCTCGGCGTCGTCCTTGCCGTCGAACCGCTGAACCGCTTCGAGAGCGATGTGCTCTGCACCACGCAGCAGGCAATCGAACTGCTCGATGCCGTCGACCATCCCGCCGTCCAGCTGATGCTCGACACGTTCCACATGCATATGGAAGAGGCCTCGATCGCCGAGGCGATCCGGCTCGGCGGCAAGCGGGTCGTGCATTTCCAGGCCAACGAGAACCATCGCGGCTTCCCGGGAACGGGCGCCACGGACTGGGTCGCCGTGTTTCGCGCGCTGCACGAGATCGGCTATCGCGGCCCCGTCTCGCTCGAACCTTTCCGCCGCAACGACGATCGCTTCGGCGTGCCCTTCGCCCAGTGGCGTGCCCCGCACGAGGACGAGAGCGAACGCCTTGCCGCCAGCGCCGAATTCATCAAGTCCCACATCCTGCTTACGGAACATCGTCGATGACACTCAAGATCGGTTGGATCGGCTGCGGCATCCATGCCACCCAGATGCTGCTTCCGCAGCTCGTTCGCCATGACGTGCAGGTGACTGCCCTCTGCGATATCGACGGCAACAGGCTCGCCGCCGCCGGGCGGCAGTTCGGCGTCTCGAACCTGACGAGCGATGCCGAAGAGCTCATCCGCCGCACCGACATAGACGCGGTCGGCATGGCCGTCGGGCCGGACCAGCACCTGATGTTCGGCAAGATGGCGCTGGAGCGCGGCCTGCCCGTCTTCATGGAGAAGCCGCCGTCCGGCAGCGCGGCGGGCGCCCGCGAACTGCTCGCCGCCTCGGAAAAATCCGGCAAGCCATTGCTCCTCGGCTTCATGAAGCGCTATTCGGCCGGCAACAAGATCGCGGCCAACATCCTGCGCTCCGGCCGCTTCGGTCCCGTCTACGGCCTTACCGGCTACTACATGACGGCGCCCGGCTATTTCGCCGGCAATGTCGACTACACCGGCTTCTTCCTGCACCACTGCGTGCACTACATGGACCTCGTCTCCTTCCTCGTCTCGCCGGTCACAAAGCTGACGGCGCGCAAGGTGGAGAAGGACCGCGGCAAAGTGCTGTTCCATGTGCATTTCGATTTCGAATGCGGCGCGATCGGAACCATCGCCATGGGCACGGCGCAGTCGCGCGGTGCGCCGGTGGAGCGGCTGGAGATCATGGGCGATCACCAGCGCATCGAGGTGGACAACGTCATCGAGGTGCGCTGGAATCGGAACCCGCCCTTCAAGATCGACGACCCCGCCGGAACGCTCGACGATGCGGTCGACACGCTGACCTGGAAGCCGAACTTCACCGCCGCCGCCAACGAGGACCCGAAGGGCTACCACTCGCTGCTCGCCGACGTCATTCCCGCGCTCGCGGGCCGGCAAACGCCGGCGCCGACGATCCGCGAGGGCGTGATCGCCATGGAGCGGCTGGAAACCCTGCGCCGCGAACTCGCGCTCTGAGGGACGGTTCCCGTGCCGGCCGATCAATCGACGCGCGTCGCCCGCGGCAGCGCCCGTTCCGTCACGGGGCACCCCTCCTGGATCTTGGTCCAGGAGGAGACGTTCAGCTTCATCTCGCAGCGCGCGAGATAGGAGCCGCCGTCGACCCGAAGGCAGGACGTCTGTCCGAGTTCGAACATGACGCCGCGATTGCGGCATTTGCAGTTGTGGGCATCCGCCAGCGTGGGGATAAGGGCCATGACCAGGCCGGCTACGAGCACTCCAGAACGCATGGCCGAGGCTCCTGACGACAGGCCGCCAGAATACACCTCTCCGGCGGTATCGTCAAAACGGCGACGTGGCCCACGGCAAGGACGCGTATCGGCTCTGCCATATCCGCAGGCCTGAGGCGCTTCTCATCGGCCTCGCCCGGCCGGGCGAACGGCGCCCTCATAGCCGGGCGCCGTCCCCCATGGAACTCACAGTGCCTGTTCGACCGTGCGCGCGACCAGCGCCAGGGAGACCGCGCCGGCATCCGGATGACCGAGGCTGCGTTCGACAAGCGGACGGGCGCGGCCGAGCTTCGGCGTCAGTTGCGCTGTCGCATCGGCGGCCGCCTTCGCCGCAGCCGCGGCGGCGGACCAGGCCGACTTCAGCGGCTCGCCGGCCGCCGCGGAGCTTTCCAGCGTTTCGACGAAAGGCACGAGCGCATCAACGAGGGTCTTGTCTCCGACGCGGGCGCGGCCGAGCCGCGTCACGCCTTCCAGCGCCAGGCGCGCGCCCCGGACGGCGGCGGCATCGTCGATCGCGGCGTCGTCGGAAAGCGCGTTGCTCCACGCGCGCAGCAGCAGGCCCCAGATGGCACCCGAGGTGCCGCCCGCCCGGTCCGCCCAGGCGTCGCCCGCGGCGGCAAGCGCGCTTGCGGCCCCCGCGCCGGCGGCAACGGCGTGCTCCACGGCATCGCGTGCGGCGGCCGAGCCGCGGCGCATGCCCTGGCCGTGATCGCCGTCGCCGGCCTGCGCGTCGATGCGGCCGAGTTCCTCTTCCGCATCCTTCAGCGCATCCGCCACGCGGCCGACCAGCCTTGCGATGCAGGCGGCATCCTTTCGGGACGCTGCGGATGCCGGCCCGAATGTCGGCGATGCATCCTCGTTCGCGATGACGTCGGTCGCGCGCTCGGTGCGGATCTCGCCCCCGCGCTTGAGGACGGGCGTGTCGCAGGCCGCGGTCCAGTAGGTTTCCAGCTCCGCGTCGAGCCACATCAGGGTCAGCGAGCAGCCCTGCATGTCGAGGCTCGTCACGTATTCGCCGGCCTCCGGTGCGACGATCTCGAGCCCTGCATCCTTCAGCCGTTTCGAGACGGCGGTCCACAGCACGAAGAGTTCCTCGTATTTCGTGGCGCCGAGGCCGTTCAACAGCGCGGCGACGCGCGTGATGCCGGCCGGGCGCTCGGCGAGCAGGCGGTCGGTGAGGAGGGTGGCGAGTTCGCTTGCGGAAACCGTCGCCTGCTCCTTGATGCCGGGTTCGCCGTGGATGCCGAGGCCAAGCGCCGTCATGCCTTTCGGCACGGTGAAGAGCGGAGCGGCGGAGCCGGGTAGCGTGCAGCCGCCGAAGGCGACGCCGAAGGAGACGGTCCGGGCATTGGCGTGCCGCGCGATGCGCTCCACCGCGTCGAGCGGGAGGCCGGCCTCGGCCGCCGCACCGGCGACCTTGAAGACGACGAGGTCGCCCGCGATGCCGCGGCGCTTGGCCGGCGTATCGGCCGGTGCGCTCGCCACGTCGTCGGTGACCGGCAGGATGCGCACGTCGATGCCCTCGGCCATGAGCCGCTCGGCCGCCACGCCGAAGTTCAGGACGTCGCCGGCATAGTTGCCGAAGCCCAGCAGGATGCCGCCGCCGCGGTTCGCCTGGCGGCAGACACGGGCGACGGAGGCGGTCGAAGGCGAGGCGAAGACGTCGCCGGCAACGGCCGCATCGGCCATGCCGGGACCGACATAGCCGGCAAAGGCCGGATAATGGCCGGAACCGCCGCCAACGACGACGGAGACCTTGCCCTCCGGCACCTTGGTCGCCCGCACGACGCCGCCTCGCACGAGGCGCACATGGCGGCTGTAGATATCCGCGAAACCGGCAAGCGCGGTTACGGCAAAATCCTCCGGGGCATCGAAGATCGTCGTCATCGTATTCGTCCTTGGCCTATGTCAGTTGCGCGGCAGAATCCGCCGCAGGTAGTCGCGGTTGGCGGCAGAGACGGACAGGCCGTCGCCGCCGTAATGTTCGCAGAGGAAGGCACTGCGAAAGCCGTGTGCGAGCGCCATGCGGATCGCCGCCCGATAGTTGACGAGGCCGGATTCGAGCGGCGCCGGATGGGTGACGATGGCACCGCTGACGGGGTCTTCGGTACGCGTGTAGTTCTTTACGTGCCAGTATTTGGCGAAGGGAGCAACCTTCTCCATCATCGCCTGCCAGTGCTCGACCGGCCGGTGAAGGCGCAGCAGGTTACCGATATCCGCATTGATCCCGACATTCGACAGGCCGACAGCCTCGACGAAGCGCACGCTGTCGTCGGCCGTGCCGAGATAGGTGTCCTCGTACATTTCCAGCGAGACCTCGATGCCCAGCTCTTCCGCATGGCGGCCGAGTTCGCGGATGCGCTCGACGGCCTTGCGCCAGATCGCGGGATCGTCCGGGTTCTTCGCGCCGTCGACGGTCCAGAACCAGAGGGCTTTCTTCTGGGCCGCCGTCAGCGGCTCGAAGAGGCCGAAGGAGACGGCATCGGCGCCGATCGCCTTGGCGGTATCGATGACCCGGTGACCGTAGGCGAGATAGGCGTCGCCGTGCTCCGCATCGATGACGCTGCGGCGCGAGGTCGAGATGGCAGGAATGGTGAGGCCGAGCGAGCGCACCAGCGCCATGAAGGCGTCGAGCCGGGCCGGAGAAAGGTCGGCGAGGCGCAGCCAGCTGTCGGTCGGGTCGAGTTCGGTGAAGCCGGCATCGACGACGTCATCGAGCGTTGCGGCCCACTCCTCCACCGACTGGTCCTGGACGGACCGGCCGTTCGGCAGGAGGTTGGGATACTGGATCATGGCGGCGGCGATCGGCCAGGTTTCGCGAGTCCAGGTCTGTGCGGTCGCAGTCATTGCGGTTTCCTGTTTGCGGGAGGTCAGGGGCCGGCGGATCAGGCCGCCGGCGTGCCGTCCTGGTTCGGGGCCGGAACGCCGAGCTTGCGACGGCGCGAGATACCGAGGAGCCAGAAGACGATCGGCGAGAAGAGCAGGGCGAGACCGACCAGCATCAGCGTCGTGACGAGGCCGTTCGACCAGAAGACCGAGAGCTTGCCGTCGGAGAGCAGCATCGACTGGCGGAAGGCGTCCTCGGCCTTGTCGCCAAGCACCATGGCGAGCACGAGCGGCGCCAGGGGATAGTCCAGCTTCTTGAACACGTAGCCGAGGAGGCCGAAAAGCAGGACGAGCCACATGTCGCTCACCGCATTGCCGACCTGGTAGGCGCCGGAAAAGATGACGGCGACGATGATCGGGCCGATGATGGCGAAGGGTACGCGCAGGATCGAGGCGTAGAGCGGCACGGTCGCGATCACCAGGATGACGGCGACGATATTGCCGAGATACATGGAGGCGATCAGGCCCCAGACGAAATCCGGACGATCGGTGAAGAGCGTCGGGCCAGGTGTCAGGCCCCAGATCATCAGGCCGCCCATCATCACCGCCGCCGTCGCCGAGCCCGGCACGCCGAGCGCCAGCATGGGCAGCAGCGCCGAGGTGCCGGCGGAATGGTCGGCCGTTTCCGGCGCCACGATGCCGCGCGGATCGCCCTTGCCGAACTGCGACTTGTCGCGGGCCGAGCGCCGGGCGACGCCGTAGCTCATGAAGGAGGCCGCCGTCGGGCCGGCCGGCGTGATGCCCATCCAGATGCCGATGAGGGTCGAGCGGACGATCGTGAACCAGTAGCGCGGCATCTCGATCAGCGTGCGGCCGATCTCGCCGAGCCTGACCCGGGCCTTGATACCCTCGAAGCGCAGGCCTTCCTCCGTCGTCAGCAGCAATTCGCCGATGCCGAAGAGGCCCATGACCGCGATGAGGAAGGAGACGCCCTTGATCAATTCCGGAATGTCGAAGGTGAGGCGCAGGTTGCCGGAGATCGTATCCATGCCGACGGAGGCGAGCGCGAAGCCGATCATCATGGAGACGAGCGTCTTGAACGGCGACTGCGCGCCCATCGAGATGAAGCTCGCGAAGGCGAGGAAATAGACCGCGAAATATTCCGGCGAGGAGAAGCGCAGCGCGAAGTTGGCCACCCAGCCCGACAGGAGCGTGATCATGACGACGCCGGCGAGGGCGCCGAGGCCGGCGGAGACGAAGGCGAGCGTCAGCGCCCGGCTCGCCTCGCCCTTCCTGGCCATCGGATAGCCGTCGAAGGTGGTGGCCACCGATGACGGCTCACCGGGGATGTTGAAGAGGATCGACGTGGTCGAGCCGCCGAAGAGCGCGCCCCAGTAGATGCAGGACAGGAGGATGATGGCCGAGATTGGATCCATCGAGAAGGTGAGCGGCAGGAGCAGCGACACGCCGTTCGGCGCGCCGAGGCCCGGCAGAACGCCGACGAGGATGCCGAGCGTCACGCCCAGCATCATGAGCAGGACATGGTTGAAGCTCAGCACATGGCCGAAGCCGTCCATCAGAAGACCGATATTTTCCACGTCTTTCCTCCGAAGACAGGAGACCCCTGGCGATCAGTAGATCCCGAAGAAAGCCTCGACCGGACCCTTCAGGAGCGGAACCTTGAAGCCGATCTCGAAAATGACAAAGAAGAAGAGGGCGACGCCGACGCCGGCCAGAACCCCGATCCACCATTTGTAACCGCCCTGAAGGCTCATCGTGGCGGCGATATAGAGCGCCGTGCCGACATAGAGGCCGAGGAAGGTGGAAACCGCCGCGAAGGCGACGAGGGGAAGCAGGAAGCCGAGCACGACCTTGAAGCGCGCCGCTTCGACAAAGATCTCGCCGGTGCCGCGATGCTTGACGAAGGCAAGGACGAGGTTGGCGAGGCTGCCGAGGATGATCAGAAGCCCGATATAGAAGGGGAAATAGCCGGCATCCGGCCCCATATCGGTCCAGCCCGCGCCGGCCTCGATCGAGCCGTAGGCCACCGCCGCACCGAAGGCGCCCGTCAAAAGGGCGACGACCGTTTCCATGGCAAAGCGGGAAAGCCCGTTCGCGCTGTTCTCACTCATGGGTCATGACCTTTCCGGAAGGGATGCGGGCGCCATCATGGCGCCCGCAGGGAACCTTGGGAGGTTCAGTTCGCAAGCCAGCCTTCGCGCTTCAGCACCTCGCTGACCGCAGCTTCGTCCTTCTCGATGAAGGCAGCAAGGTCTGCGCCGCTCATATAGGTGCCGGACTGCGACGTGTCGGCAAGATACTTCTGCCACTCGGGCGTCTCGGAGACCTTCTTCAGGACGCCGGAATAGAAATCGACCACGTCCTGCTCGACGCCGGCCGCAAGCCATACGGTGCGCGGCATCGCGTAGTTGTCGATCGCGATGCCGGACTCCTTGCAGGTCGGGACATCGGTCCAGCCTTCGCTCTTCAGCTTCTCGGACTTGAAGACGCAGACCGGCTTGACCATGCCGGCCTGCCACTGGCCGAGATTCTCGCTCGGATTGTTGACGTTCGCGGCGACGTGATCGCCGGCGAGCTGCACGGCCGCTTCGCCGCCGCTCTTGAACGGCACGTAGCCGATCTCCGCGCCAGTAACGTCGCCGATCATGGAGGTGAGGATCTGGTCGACGTCCTTCGACTGGCTGCCGGCGACCTTCAGCTCGCCCGGCGCCGCCTTCGCCTTGGCGATGAAGTCGGCGGCCGTCTTGACGTCGGACTTGCCGTTGACCCACAGCACGAATTCGTCGGAAGCAAGGGCTGCGACAGGCGTCAGGTCGGCGGCGGTGTAGGGCACCTTGGCGCGAACCGGCAGGAGATAGGCATTGTTCGTGCCGAACGTCAGCTTGTAGGCGTCGCCCTTGGCGGTCGCGGCGTAGACGAAGCCCTCGGCGCCGCCGGCGCTGCCCTTGTTCACGACGACGACCGGCGCCTTCATGAGCTCATACTTGGCGATGATCGACTGGATGGTGCGCGCGAAGATATCCGTGCCGCCGCCCGGACCCGCCGTCACGACGAATTCCACCGGACGCTCCGGCTCGAAGGCGAGCGCAGGCAGGGCCACGCTACCGGCAGCCGCCGCCATGCAGGCAATGATAAGAGACTTCTTCATCTTCGTTCCTCCGTTTGATGAACCGGCATGAGACCTCCTCCATGCCGGCTTGGGTGTATGGCGCGAGAAATCAGGCCGCGGCGGAATTCGCCGCGGCTTTCTTCGCCATGCGGGCGGCAAGAAGCAGCGCTTCGCGGCTTGCGCCGACATCCGCGATACCCTTGCCGGCAATGTCGTAGGCCGTGCCGTGGGCCGGCGTGCAGAGCGGGAAAGGCAGCCCGCCCATCATGGTGACGCCCTTGTCAAAGCCCATGAGCTTCATGGCGATCTGGCCCTGGTCGTGATACATGGTCATCACGGCCTGGAAATCCTCCTTCAGCGCCCGCAGGAAGACCGTATCGGCGGGGAAAGGTCCTTCCACGGCGAAGCCGCGCGCCCGGGCCGCCTCGACGGCGGGCTCGATGATGTCGATCTCCTCCATGCCGAAGGAGCCGCCGTCGCCGGCATGCGGGTTGAGGCCGGCAACCGCGATGCGCGGATTGTCGTAGCCTGCATTCTTCAGGCAATTGCTGGTAAGCTCGATCTCGGCGAGGATCGCCTCGACGGAGAGCGCCGCGGCGACGTCCTTCAGCGGGATATGCGACGTGACGCGGGCATTCCAGACCTTTTCGAGAACGTTGAATTCGCGGACCTTGCCCGTGAAGCCGATGACGTCGGCAACGAAGCGGATCTCGTCGTCATAGCCCGGATAGGCATAGCGCATCGCCTTCTTGTTGAAGGGCGTGAAGCAGACGGCCTCCACCCTCCCCTTGTCGGCAAGCTCGAGGGCAGCGCGGAAATTGGTGGTGGCGAAGGTGCCGCCGGCAAGCGTCGCCTCGCCGCGCTGCACGTCGGCCGGGTCGAGGTGGCCGAGGTCGATGAAGACATGGCGCTCGCCGCCTGCCGTCTCGAAATCCTCCAGCGTCGCCGTTTCAAGGTCGAGCGTGAGGCCGGCCGCCCTTGCGCCCTCGTCGAGGATGCGCCGGTCGCCGATGACGACGAGATGCGCCGCTGCCCTGACGTCGTCAAGCGCGATAAGCCGCGCGGTAAGCTCGGGGCTGACGCCGGCGGGGTCGCCCATTGCGAGCGCGATGACTGGCCGTGTTTCGGTCATGATGGAGCTCCTCCGCTGCATTCTGTATGCAGGACTGATAGAGCATTCCCAATCCTGCATCAAGTCTTTTGTATTCTGTATGCAGCATTTTTCGTTGACGAGGAACGACAGCCCCGTATGCTTTCATCCAATGACAATTCCGGATGCCGCTACGGCTCTGAAGGTGAAGAAAAACATGGATGATATCAGCAGCCTGGGCCAACCGGGCGACAGCGGGCCGGGACCGATCCGACGCACCGCGCTGCACGACACGCTCGTCACGCGCCTGCGCGACATGATCATCGAAGGCCGCCTGGAGCCGGGAATGCGGCTGCACGAAGGCCAGCTCGGCGAACAGCTCGGGGTTTCCCGCACGCCGCTGCGCGAGGCGATCAAGTACCTGGCGAGCGAAGGGCTGGTAGAGCTCGTCCCCTCGCGCGGTGCCGTCGTGAAGCGGTTCAGCGGGAAGGACGTGCAGGATATGCTGACCGTGCTGCGGAGCCTGGAGGAACTGGCGGGACGTCTCGCCTGCCAGTTCGCCACCGATGCCGACGTGGCGCGCATACGCGCCATGCATGACCGCATGGTCGAATGTTACCAGACCGGCGACCGGCTGGAATATTACAAGCTCAACCAGGCCATCCACACGGCGATCGTCGCCCTTTCGGGCAACACGCCGCTCGTCGAGATCCAGGCGATGCTGCAGACACGGTTGAAGCGCATCCGGTTCATCGGCCACGAAGGGCCGGAGAAATGGGCAGCCGCCGTCTCCGAGCACGAAGAGATGATCGCCGCGCTGGAAGCGCGCGACAAGGACAGGCTTGCGGAAGTGCTGGGGCGCCACCTGTCGAACGCATGGGAACGCGTCCGCGGCGCTCTCTAGCCCCACGCGCACACGTCTCGCGAGGTCGCATCAGGCCAGAAGGCGCATCAGGTCGGCGAGCGCCGGGGTGTGCATCCTGTCGCGCAGGGTGATGGCGCCATAGGGATCGAGCTGCCGGTTGACGTCGAGCGGCAGGATGGCGAGCAGGCCGTTGGCGACATAATGCAGGGCGACGGAATGCGGCACGACGGCGATCATGTCGCTGTGCTGCAGCAGCGTCGTCGCCGTCAGCACGGATGCGGTCTCGACCACATTGACCGGGGTCTCCATGCCGGCATCGCGGAAAGTGCCTTCCACCACCTGGCGCAGCGGACTGGTGCGGGGCTGCAGGATCCAGCTGGCGTCGGACAGGTCCGGCAAGCGCATTTCGCCGCGCTCGGCCAGGGGATTGTGCGCGCCGACGACGATCGCCAGCCGCTCCTCGGCGATTTCCGTGAAAGCGATGTCGAAGGTTTGCTCGGCCTGCACCGCGCGGCCGATCACCACGTCGAGCCGGCCCTGCTCGAGCATCGGCAGCAGGACGTCGCTCGTCTCCACGGTGATGCTGATATCGAGCCGGGGCCGCCGTTCCTTGAGCTTGGCGATGGCGATGGCGAGCGGTCCGGCCGCCGCCGCGGTGATCGTGCCGATCGCAAGCCGCCCGGACGCGCCGCTGGCAAGGCCGGCCAGATCCTCCCGCAACCGGTCGATATCCGACAGGATCAGATGCGCATGGCGCACCAGCGTCTCGCCATAGACCGTCAGCGTCATGCCGCGGCGTCCGCGCTCGAACAGCACAAGGCCGATCGCAAGTTCAAGCTCCACCAGCATTTTCGTCGCCGCCGGCTGGCTGACGCCGATCCGGTCTGCCGCCTTGCGCAGGCTGCCGAGTTCCTCGATGGCGACGACGAGCGCCAGTTGGCGCAATCGCAGACGCCCCAGAATAGCGCGCAGTGACGGAGCGGTACCGATGTTTTCCATAGCCATTGGTTATCATAACATAGCGTAAATCGAATTGACAGCTATCACTTGTTGGCGTCTTTCTGCCGACATCATCATGGGAGGATGGGATGGAACGAACAGGCATGTTCGCCTTGAAGGCGATGCGTCATTTCATCGTCATGGCGCTATCGGCCATGGTCGTTCTGGTTTTCGCCAATGTCGTGCTGCGCTACGGCTTCAATTCCGGCATCAGCATTTCCGAGGAACTGTCGCGCACGCTGTTCGTCTGGCTGACCTTCACGGGCGCCGTCGTGGCGATGTACGATCACGGGCATCTCGGGGTCGACACGCTGGTCCGGCGCCTGCCGTACCGCGGGCAGGTCGGCTGCGCTGTCGCCTGCGATCTGCTGATGCTCGTCTGCTCGGCGCTGCTGATGGTCGGAAGCTGGCAACAGGTGCTGATCAACTGGAACAATGCGGCGCCGGTTTCCGGCATGCCGATCGGCATCACGCATCTTGCCGCCTTTGTCTCCAGCATCGGCCTGATCGCCGTCGTCGCCAGCCATCTCTGGCGGGTGCTGGCCGGCAGGGCCCGCGCCGACGACCTCGTCCAGGTGGTGGAAAGCGAAGACCGCGTCCCCGAACTTCCCAATGCCGAACTGCCGCGGGAGAACGCACGATGACCGCCGTCATTTTCCTCGGTTCCCTGCTCGGCTCCATGGCCATCGGCGTACCGATCGCCTTCGCCCTCATCGTCTGCGGCGTCGCGCTGATGCTGTATCTCGGCATGTTCGATGCCCAGATCGTATCGCAGAACCTCGTCAGCGGTGCCGATAGCTTCCAGTTGCTCGCCGTGCCCTTCTTCCTGCTCGCCGGGGAGTTCATGACGGCGGGCGGCCTTTCGCGCCGGATCGTCGATCTTGCGACGGCGCTGGTCGGGCATTTCCGCGGCGGCCTCGGCTATGTCGCCGTGCTGGCGGCGATCGTCATGGCCTCCATGTCGGGCTCGGCCGTCGCCGATACCGCCGCCGTCGGCGCCATGCTGATCCCCATGATGCGCAAGGCCGGCTACGACGTGAACCGCTCATCCGGACTGATCGCCGCCGGCGGCATCATCGCCCCCGTCATTCCGCCTTCCATTCCCTTCATCATCTTCGGCGTCGCCGCCGGCATTTCGGTAAAGAAGCTGTTCCTGGCCGGCATCGTGCCCGGCCTGCTGATGGCGCTGTTCCTGATCGTCACCTGGTGGCTCGTCTCGCGCCGCGACAATGTGCCGGTCGCCCCGCGCCAGCCGCTGAAGGTCATCGGCAAGCGCTTCGTCGACGGTCTCTGGGCGCTGTTCATTCCGGTGCTGATCATCGGCGGCATCAAGGAAGGCATCTTCACGCCCACGGAGGCCGGCGTCGTCGCCGCGGTCTATTCCCTGCTGGTCGGGATGTTCGTCTACCGCGAACTGAAAGTGCCGCAGTTGTACGGGCTCATCCTCGCCGCCGGCCGGACCACCGCGGTCGTCATGTTCCTGGTCGCCGCCGCCGCGGTCGCGGCATGGCTGATCACCATCGCCGATCTGCCGCAAACCATCATCGGCATCCTCGAACCCCTGATCGACCATCCGACGCTGCTGATGATCGTCATCATGCTGATCGTCGTCGTCGTCGGCACGGCGCTCGACCTCGTGCCGACCATCCTGATCCTGACGCCTGTGCTGATGCCGCTCGTCAAACAGGCCGGCATCGACCCGGTCTATTTCGGCGTGCTGTTCATCATGAACAACGCCATCGGTCTCATCACCCCGCCGGTCGGCACCGTGCTCAACGTCATCTGCGGCGTGAGCCGCATCACCATGGACGACGTGATGAAAGGCGTCTGGCCCTTCCTGCTCGCCCATCTGCTGCTGCTGATGCTGCTGACGCTCTTCCCGTCGCTGGTGCTCGTGCCCATGCGCTGGTTCATGTGAGGGAAAGACGATGAGCGAAACCCGCATCCCGCCGGATTTCGAGGTGTTCGACGCGCACCAGCATTTCTGGGATCCGCAGACGAACTACCATCCCTGGCTTTCCGACGAGCCGATGATCCCGTTCCGCTACGGCGACTACGGGCCCATCCGCCGGCGCTTCCTGCCCCCGGACTATTTCGCCGAAGCAAAGGACGTCAACGTCGTCGGCACGGTCTATGTCGAGACCGAATGGAACCCCGCCGATCCGCTGGGCGAGACGCGCTACATCCACGGTGTCGCGGCCCGCTACGGCTATCCCAACGCCCTGGTGGCGCAAGCCTGGCTCGACCGCGAGGACGCGGCCGAACTCATCGCCGCGCAAGCCGCCTTTCCCCTGGTGCGCAGCGTCCGGCACAAGCCGGCCGCCGCCGCATCGCAGGCAGAGGCGCGGCGCGGGCGGCCGGGCGGCATGGACGATCCACGCTGGCGCGAGGGCTTTGCGGCGCTCGGGGCCCATGACCTCCTGTTCGACCTGCAGGCGCCCTGGTGGGAACTGGAGGCGGCGGCGGCCCTCGCGGCCGATTTTCCGGCGACGACCATCGTGCTCAACCACGCAGGCCTGCCGGCCGACCGCAGCCCGGAAGGGCTTGCCGAATGGCGCGCGGCCCTGGGGCGCCTCGCCCGCGAACCGAACGTCGCCTTGAAGATCTCCGGCATCGGTCTGCCCGGCAGGCCGTGGACGGTGGCGGACAACGGCCCGGTCATCCGCGATGCGATCTCCATCTTCGGCTGGCAGCGCTGCATGTTCGCCAGCAATTTCCCGGTCGACAGCCTGGTCGGCCGCTTCTCGACGATCTTCGACGGCTTCTACGCAGCGACGGAAGGGCACTCCGATGCGGCCCGCCGCGCGCTGTTTCGCGACACGGCGGTAAGGATATACCGCCCGCAATCGCACATCGCCAACGCATGGGAACAATCTGCAACGGGAGGAACCGTATCATGAGAAAAACGACATTCGCCGCCACACTTCTCGCCGCCGTCGGCGCCATGGCCATAACCGCGCCCGCCTGGGCTGAAATGCGCGAGCAGGTGCTGCGCATCGGCACGCCGCTGCCGGACGCCCATCCGATCTCGCAGGCCGCCAAGAAATTCGCCGAACTGGTGGGCGAAAAGTCCGGCGGCAAGATGGAGGTCAAGGTCTATACCGGCTCCGTGCTCGGCAACGAATTGCAGATGCAGTCGGCGCTGCAGGGCGGCACGCAGGATTTCTCGATCGGCACGACCACGACGCTGGCCGGCATGGTCAAGGAGTTCTCGGCCATCGACATGCCCTATCAGTTCCATACGACCGCCGAGGCGGATGCAATTCTCGACGGCCCCATCGGCAGCGAACTGTTCAAGAAGCTGGAGCCGCAGGGCCTGATCGGCCTGGCCTATATGGAACAGGGCTTCCGCCACACGACCAACAGCGTGCACCCCATCACGAAGTGGGAGGATTTCGAAGGACTGAAGATCCGCGTGCAGCCGTCCGCCCTCTATATCGACATGTTCAACGGGCTGGGCGCCAATGCCGTGCCGATGACGATCAACGAGGTCTACACCGCGATGGAGACCCATGCCATCGACGGCCACGAGAACAGCCTGACGGCGATCGACGCCAACAAGTTCCAGGAGGTGCAGAAATATCTGAGCCTCACCGGCCATTCCTACAACGCCGTCGTGCTCTTGATGGGCAAGCCCACCTTCGACAAGCTCAACGAAGACGAACGCAAGGTGGTGGCGGACGCGGCCGTGGAGGCACGCGACTATCAACGCAAGCTGACCCGCGAACAGACCGCGGGCCTGCTCGTGAAGCTCGCCGACGAGGGCATGGAAGTCAACGACGTGACGCCCGAGGAAAAGCTTCGCCTGGCCGAACACCTGAAGCCCGTCGTCGAGAAGAACAGCCAGGCCATCGGCGCCGAATGGATGGCCACGTTCTCCGATGCGCTCGCCAAGCTGCGCTGAAGCCTGACTGCGCGACAAGACGCCATGCCGGGCATCCGAAAATGCCCGGCATGGCCGCATGGCCTTCTTGCTTCCGGCGCGCTCGCGCCTAGATCGAAGGGATGGACACGCACCGGACACCAGGGCCTTCGGGCGAGAGCGGGGTCTCCAGGCTCCAGAGGCCGACACCGACGGTTCTCAAGGAGGTCGATCGCCTTCTTGCGGGGCGCACGCGCGACATCCGCCTGAACGCCGAACTTCTCCGCCTCTTCCGCGTGCGGTCCTGGTCTCAGGCATCGAAGATAATCCGCGCCTGGATGATATGGGTGATCGTGCTGGATGCCCTGACGCTGGCGGTGAACGCCGCGCTGCTGCCCTCCGACGCCGTCGTCACCATGCTTGGACCGGCGTCCATTCTCCCGCCCGCCGCGCTTGCAACTGCGGTCGTGTTCCTGCGGCCGCGCGCGCGCTGGATCGAGGGCGCCGCCATTCTTCTCGGCCTTCTTGTAATCCTGCTGTCGGTCGCCCTGGTCGGCGTGCGGGCCGGCGGCGAATTTTACGAGCGCCACCTGACGATCATGCTCTTCGTCGCCGTGAGCGCGATCATCATCTTCCCCATCCCGCTCGATTGGTCGGTTTCGGTCGCGGTTGCCGCGCTCGGCCTCTACCTCGTGCTTCAACTGCAAAACCCGGATGTCGCCCGGGGAAGCGCGCTTGCCGGAGCGCTCTTCTTCGCAAGCGGCGTCATGGCCACGGTCGTGGCGCGCCGCACCGCGAACATCCTCGCCCACAAGACCTTCCTGCTCGAACTTCGTGACCGCGCGCGCCTGGCCGACCTGACGGACGCGAACGCACGACTGGAAATGCTTGCAAGGACGGATCCGCTGACGGGCATCGCCAACCGCCGCTGGATGATGGAAACGCTTCATCGCATCGGAAACAACGAATCCGGGCAGACAGGCGGGACTGCGATCCTGATGTGCGACGTCGATCACTTCAAGCAGCTCAACGACAGCCTGGGCCATGGCGAGGGTGACCGCTGCCTGGTGAAGGTGGCTGGCATCATTCAAAGCAGCCTGCGCGACGACCGCGATCAGGTCGCCCGCTACGGCGGCGAAGAATTCCTCGTCCTTCTGCAGGAGGCAAGCGAACAGGACGCAGCCGCGGTCGCAGAACGCATCCGAAGCCGCGTCGAGGCGGCCTCGCTGCCCAATCCCAAATCCACCGTCGCGCCATGCGTCACAGTGAGCATCGGCTTGGCCGTTCGGAAGGAAGGCGATCACGGCCTTTCGCCGGAGGTGCTGCAACAGCAGGCGGACAATGCCCTCTACGAAGCGAAGGAAACCGGCCGCAACCGGGTGCTGGCGTACCGACCGGAGGCCTCGGCCTAGTCGACGCCGATCCGGTCAGAGCTGACGGTACTTGCCTCCTCAAGACGCCTGGCCGGTAAACTCATGTTTTTTGCCGAGCCGGAGTCCCAAATCCGGAAATCCGATCGTCTACCCCACGAGCGGTATGTGTCGCCGCTCTCCATGGTGGGCTGCGGCGCCTTGAACGCCGTATGATTTGGGGGTTTCGATGATTAAGACTAAATCCGCCTCGCGCGGGGGCCGTGCGGGCCTCAGGGCGGCGTTTCTGGCCGGGACGGCGCTCGCAATGCTGACCTCCCCCCTGCCGGCGACGGTGCGGCAGGCATGGGCGCAGGCGGCCGCGCAATCGATCTCGGTCCCGGCCGGCCCGCTGACGCCGGCGCTGAACAGCCTTGCCGCCCAGACCGGCCTCCAGATTCTCTATGACGCTTCCCTGGCAACCGGAAAATCGACGGGCGGGGTGCGCGGCACCCTGACCCCATCGCAGGCCCTGAACGCCGTGCTGGCCGGCACCGGCGTAGATG
>CAMLOC010000009.1 GCA_946481465.1 uncultured Shinella sp.
TGGACGCAGCAGGTCGTCCGCCATTTCACCGACACCTCGCGCACGGTTTGCCGCGTGGTGGCAAGCCGGGGGCAGGGTGAAGGCGCGGTCGTGGAAACCGTGCAACTGTCCGGCGGCGACAACCCCGAGGCCTTGCTGGCAAATCTCGTCGGGACCATCCTGCCCGAAATGGCGGGGAAACACGGCATCGTCGGTATTCATCTGCTTCAGGGACAGGGTGGCCTCGGCCGCCAGGCGACCGCCGAGACCCGGCTGCGCGACGGTCCGGATGCGACGGCCGACATCGTGCTTCTCCTGGAACTGACGGACGCCGCCTTCCTGCCGGCGCTCCGCTCCGCCGGCCCGCTTTCGGACGCTGGCCTGCAGGCGGCCGGGGCGGGGCGCGAGATCCGCCGGGGTTCCTACAGATTGCAATTCTCGCTCGGCAAGGGTGAGCATCCGGTCAGCCCGGCAGCCTGACCAACCAGTGGAGACGACGATGACCCTGAAAGGGACGACCAGACTTATCGGCATGATCGGCGATCCCATCGCGAAGGCGCGCACGCCGGGGCTGCTCAATCCGCGCATCGCCGCGGCGGGCGCAGACCTTGCCATCGTGCCACTCCACATTCCCGCCGGGGCTTTCGGCACGGTTTTCCCGGCGCTGCTCACGCTCGGCAACATGGCGGGCTTCATCGTCACCTATCCTTTCAAGGAAGGCTGCCTTGCCTTCGCGGACCGCATCAGCACCGGCGCCAGGCTGGTCGGCGGGCTGAATGCGATGCGGCGCGAGGAGGATGGCACCTGGACGGCGGACATCTTCGACGGGGTCGGCCTGCTGAACGCCGTCAAGCCGCAGCATGATCCGCGCGGCGCCCGTGTCCTGCTGATCGGCGCGGGCGGCGCGGGCCGCGCCATCGCCGTCTCCTTTGCCGAGGCGGGAGCCGCAGCTATCACCGTGGCCGAACTGGACGATGCCCGTGCGGACGGCCTCGTCAGCGGCCTCGTCGCGGCTTTTCCCGGTTGCGTCATCCGCCGCGGCCCGCCGCACGCGGCAGGGCACGACATCGTCGTCAATGCGACGCCGGTCGGCATGAACCCCGACGACGGCCTGCCGGGAGAGGTCGGCGACTTCGCCGCGGGCATGACCGTCGTCGACATCGTGCCCGCCCCGGCGCCCACCGCCCTGTTGCGCAAGGCGAGCGCCGAAGGCGCCGCCACCATTGCCGGCAGCGCCATGACGGACGGGCAGGCCACGGCGCTGCTGCGCTTTTTCGGCATCGAGGAATGAGCCCCGAGAGGGCCGCCAAGCCAAGTGAGGACAAGACATGCATATCATGATCATCGGCGGCGCCGGCATGCTCGGCCGCAAGGTTGCCGAGAGGCTGGTTGAGGACGGCGCCCTGGCGCAGGAAGCCGTCAGCGCGCTGACGCTCGTCGATGTCTTCGACCCGCCGGCGCCGGCCGGCTTTTCGGGAAAGCTCAACCTTGAGCGAAAGGACCTGTCGCAGCCGGGCGTCGCCGCCGACCTCGCCGCGCGCCGTCCCGACGTCATCATTCATCTGGCCGCCATCGTCTCGTCCGAGGCGGAGGCCGATTTCGACAAGGGATATGCCGTCAATCTCGACGGGACCCGCAATCTCTTCGAGGCGATCCGCCTGGAAGGCGGCGACTACCGCCCGCGCGTCGTCTTCACCTCGTCGCTCGCCGTGTTCGGCGCGCCGTTGCCCGATCCCATCGGCGACGACCATATCCTCGCCCCGCTCACCAGCTACGGCACGCAGAAGGCGATCGGCGAACTCCTGCTTTCCGACTACAGCCGCCGCGGCATCTTCGACGGCGTCGGAATCCGCCTGCCGACGATCTGCATCCGTCCGGGCAAGCCGAACCGCGCGGCGTCCGGCTTCTTCTCCAATATCCTGCGTGAGCCATTGAAGGGCGAGCCGGCGGTGCTGCCGGTCGATCCTTCCGTGCGGCACTGGTTCGCCAGCCCACAGGCCGCGGTCGGCTTCATCCTTCATGCCGCCGCGCTCGACAGCGCGCTGCTCGGAAACCGCCGCAACCTGACGATGCCCGGCGTGTGCGCCAGCGTGGCCGAGCAGATCGAAGCGCTGCGCCGCACCGCCGGAGACGAAGCGGTCGCCCTCATCCGCCGCGAGGAAGACCCGGCGATCGCCGCGATCATCGCCGGCTGGCCGCGCAGCTTCGAAACGAAGCGCGCGGAAGAGCTGGGCTTTGTCGCCGACGCTTCGATGGACGAGATCATCCGATTGCATCAGGCCAGCGAAGCGGCCGCCGCAACGTAACCGGCCGGGGTTCGTCGGCCGAACCGTCGAAATATCGATGTGCGGGCGTCCGGCCGACCGGAGCCCGCGCGGCAGATGAGGGCTCCTCCCATGCCTCGCTTTGCAGCCAACCTGACGATGATGTTCACCGAACTGCCTTTCCTCGACCGCTTCGCGGCGGCGGCTGCTGCCGGTTTCAAATCGGTGGAATTCCTGTTCCCCTACGATCATCCGGCGGACGCCGTTCGCGCCGCGGCCGATCGCGCCGGCGTCGATATCGTATTGTTCAATTTTCCGCCCGGCGACTGGTCGGCGGGCGAGCGCGGCATCGCGGCACTGCCGGACAGGGCCGGCGAGCTTTCCGCCGCACTCCGGCGCGGTATCGAATATGCCCTTGCGCTCGCCGTGCCGCGGCTGCACCTGATGGCGGGCCTCGTTCCGGCTTCGGAGGCGTCAGGCGAGCGCTTTCGCGCCGCGATCCGGGAAGCCGCCGAACTGGCCGCGCCCCATGGCATCGACATCCTGCTGGAACCGCTCAACAGGCGCGACATGCCGGGCTACTTCCTTTCCGATTTCGCCGAGGCCGAGAGCATCATTCTGGCGCTCGGCCTGCCGAACGTGAAGCTGCAGTTCGATATCTACCATCGCCAGATCCTGCACGGCGACGTGACCGCGGCGCTGAGACGGCTGCTGCCGATGATCGGGCATATCCAGACCGCTTCCGTGCCAGACCGCAACGAGCCGGGCACGGGCGAGCTCGATGATTTCCGGATTTTCCGCCTTCTCGACGAGATCGGCTATCGCGGCCATGTCGGCTGCGAGTACCGACCGGCCTCTTCGACGCGCGAGGGGCTGGGCTGGCTTGGAAAGACGACGGACATGGGAGGCGCATGAATGTTCATCGGCGCAATCGCGGACGACCTCACCGGCGCGACGGATCTGTCGCTGACTTTGGCGCGCGAAGGAATGAAGGTCCTTCAGGTGGTCGGCGTCCCGGCCGCCGATCTGGATTTCGCGGATGCGGAGGCCGTGGTGGTCTCGCTGAAATCCCGCACCATTCCGGCGCAGGAGGCGGTCGGCATGTCGTTGGCCTCCGCGAGGGTGCTCCGCGCGCGGGGCGCACGGCAGTTCCTGTTCAAATATTGCTCGACGTTCGATTCGACCGATAGCGGCAATATCGGCCCCGTCACCGATGCCCTGATGGCTTTCCTGGAGACCGACCGGACCATCGCGTGCCCCGCCTTTCCCGCCACGGGACGCACCGTCTACCGGGGACATCTCTTCGTCGGCGACCAGCTGCTTTCGGAGAGCAGCATGAAGGATCACCCGCTGACCCCGATGCGCGATGCGAACCTGGTCCGCGTGCTTGGCCGCCAGAGCCGGAATGCCATAGGCCTGGTTCCGCGCGATGTGGTCGCGGCCGGCGAGGCGGCGCTGAAGGCGGCGCTCGACACGGTCTCCGGCATCGCCATCGTCGATGCGATCAACGATGGCGACCTTCGGGCGATCGGACGCGCCGCGCGGGATTTGCGGCTGGTCACCGGCGGGTCCGGCATCGCGCTCGGCCTGCCCGCGAATTTCCTGCCGCCGGGCCGGGCGCGGCGCACGGTGCCGCTGCCGGTCCCGCAGGGGCGCACGATCATCCTCGCCGGGTCGTGCTCGACGGCGACACGCCGCCAGGTCGCATCCGCCATCGAGGCGGGCGTCCCCGCGCTCAAGCTCGATGCCATTGCAATCGCCGAGGAACGCGTTTCGGTGCGAAACGTGCTCGATTTCGTTCTGCAAAGCGATGGGGCTCTGCCGCCGCTGGTCTGGTCCAGTGCCGATCCCCAGGAGGTCAGGCTGGCGCAGGACCGGCTTGGGCGTGAGCACGCCGGCGCGCTGGTCGAGGCCTTCCTCGCGGACCTCGCCGGTGCGCTCATCGGCGCAGGGTTCAACCGCTTTATCGTCGCCGGCGGCGAGACGTCCGGTGCGGTGGTCAATCGCCTTCGCGTCCCGGCGCTCGAGATAGGTCCCGAGATCGATCCGGGCGTCCCCTGGACGCGGGCGAGGGGCACAAGTGCCCCGCTGGCACTTGCCCTCAAGTCCGGCAATTTCGGAACGGACGATTTCTTCCTGAAAGCCTGGAGGATGCTGCCGTGACCGCCTCTCTGCCATCGCGCGCCGACCTTCAGGCCAATGAGGTTCCGAAGAGTTCGCTGCGGCAGTGATCGAGGAAGTCGCGCACGAGCTCGCTGTCTTTCAGGAACCGTGCCGAGCCGAAATAGACCGACACCGGCGTCAGCTCCGGCAGGGCGACTGCGTCGATCGCGTCATTGCCGGTTTCTACCGACCAGGACGGCAGGATCGAGAAGCCGAGCCCCTCGGCGATGCAGCGCTTGATGCTGACGCTGGAGGAGACCGAGATCAGCGGATCGACGGTCGCGCCGGTGCGGCTGAGGAAATCGATCGCGATATCGCGCACCGTCTGCCCGGGCTCGTGGGAGACGAAGGGCCGTCCGCGCGCCCATTCGGGCACGGCGCTTGATGTCGGCGGCGGCCCCCAGGCCCGCGGAAAGACCAGCGACAGCCCGTAGCGCCCGAGCAGTTGCTGCATGACGATAGGGTCGCCGAAATGCCGCTCGGCGATGAAGATGTCGAGGCTGCCCTGCCGCACGAGATCGGCCAGCGCCGTGTCGCGCTCATAGACGACCAGTTCCACCTCCGGCCTGGTCTCGTGGAACGTGCGCACGACGCGCGGGAACAGGTCATGGAAGATGCCCTGCGGCATGCCGATGCGCAGCATGGGCCGCTGCCGTTCCATCAGCCGCGTCAGCCGGCTCAGCATCATGTCGAATTCCGGCCGGATCAGTTCGTACAGCGCAAGGCCCCGCGGGGTCAGCACGACGCGCCGCGCGCCGCGCTCGGCCACGACCAGGCGCTCGCCCAGAAGGTGCTCGAGCCGGCGGATGTGGTTGGCCACCGAGGGATGGCTGAGATTGAGTTCGCGCGCGGCGGCGGAATAGGAGCCGGTACGGCCGAGCTGGTAGAATGTCTGGACGAGGGGAAGGCTGATCGCCGGCAAGAAGACATGTCCGTCGGTGGGAGGGATCGGTGCGGGAAGGATAGGCTTTCGCCGGGCGCCGCTACAAGGCATGTGGGGCGCTGAGTTGTAAATTTTTTTAGAACTTCTCCGCCAGTTCTTTTATCGACGCCCTTTCCGGCCTCGCGCTACGATCCACCCGGTCATCGCGGGATTTAACGTGCGCAAGGAACACTCGTCTCCTCCGGTCGTGATTGTGGGCGCCGGCATTGTCGGCGCGGCCACTGCCGCCTTCCTGTCGCTGTCGGGCATGCCGGTGCGCCTGCTCGAAGCGGCGGTTCCCGCCGCCGAGGCGACGGGTGCGGCGGATGGCGCAGTCTCGGTCGCCAGCAAGCGGCCGGGGCCGATGATGACCATTGCGCGCGCCGGCGCCGCGCTCTACCGCACGCTTGCCGAGGAGGGCCTGTTCGCCGGCCTCTTCCATTCCCGCCCCACCTTCCTCATCGCCATGAACGACACGGAGGCCGAGGTCCTCTCCGCCCATGCCGGTGCGCTGACGGAGGCGGGCGCCGCCGTGCGCTGGCTCGCACGCGCCGATATCGGCGGCAGGTTGCCGCGCATCTCCACCGCGGCCGTCGCCGCGCTCGAGGTCGAGGGCGAAGGCCATGCCATAGGCTACGATATCGTTGCCCGGCTGATCGCGGCGGCGGGGCTGACGGTCGAGCGCAACACGCCGGTGAGCGGGCTGGAATTCGACCGGGCGGACGGCCGGGTCAGCGGCGTGCGCACCGGCGAAAGGGTGATCCCCGCTTCGGCGGTGGTGGTCGCGGCCGGCGGCGGCGCAGGCCGGCTCGTCGGCCTGCCAGACGTCTCGCGCCCCCGGCGCGGCCAGCAGCTCGTGACCGAGCGGGCCCCGGACCTCAACGGCGCGCTGCCGGGTTCGCTCCTCTCCTGCAGCTATCTCCTCAGCAAGAAGGCCGAGCATGCGGGCGATCCGCGCGGCTACGGCGTGGTGATCGATCCGCTGCGCACCGGCCAGTTCCTGATCGGCTCCACCCGCGAGGAGGGCGAGACGAGCCGGGAGAACGACATCGAGGCGGTCGCCCGTCTGGCCGCCTCGGCGCGCGAGATGGTGCCGGAGCTTGCGCGCCTGCGCGTCATCCGCTGCTTTGCCGGCATCCGCACCGCCATGTGCGACGGCCTGCCGATGATCGGCCGCATGCCTGCGGCCGACAATCTCTTCGTGGCGGCCGGCTTCGAGGGCGACGGTATCTGTCTCGGCCCGCTCACCGGCCGGGTCGTGGCGAACCTGGTGCAGGGCCGCGAGCCCGGCATCGACCTTTCCGCCTTCGATCCGGCGCGCTTTTCCGGCGAGAGGATCGCGGCATGACGGCGGGCGGGGCATTCTTCTGGCGCGGCAGGCCCGTGCCCTTCCGGCGCGGCGAGAGCATCGCGGCGGCACTCGCCGGCATCGGCGTGCATGCCTTCGGCAGCGATCCTTCAGGCGCCGCCACCCGCTATTTCTGCGGCATCGGCGCCTACCAGTGCTGCCTCGTGCGGGTCGACGGCCTGGCGAAGGAAGCCTGTCTCGAACCCGCCGAGGAGAATATCCGCGTCACGGCCCTGGAGGACGGCGATGGGTGAGCCGGACCTTCTCGTCGTTGGCGGCGGTCCCGCCGGCATTTCGGCTGCCCTTGCCGCCGCCGCGGCAGGCCTTTCCGTCCTCCTGTGCGAACAGCGCAGCGCGCTCGGCGGCGCCATTCACCGCCAGCCGGCGGAGGGCGTGCCACCCGTTCCCGCCGCCCCCTCGCTGGCCGGCCGCTGGGCGGACCTTGCGGCAAGGCTTGCCGCGAGCCCGGTGCGCGTCCTCACCCGGCACGCCTTTCTCGGCATCGACAGCACGGATGTCGTCCTTGTCGACGACCGGGCAGCGGGCCGGGTGCGGGTGTTTCGCCCACGCGCGGTGGTGCTTGCCGGCGGCGCGGTCGAGCGCGTCCGCCCGCGGCCCGGCTGGCATCTGCCGGGCGTCGCCACGGCCGGCGGGCTCCAGGTCATGCTCAAGGAGGGCCGCGCGCCGCAGGGCCGCGTGCTGCTGGCGGGCAGCGGGCCGCTGCTTATGGCGCTGGCGGCGCAGATGAGCGCGGCGGGCTGTCCGCCCGTCGCCGTCGTGGAGGCGGGAAATCCCTTCATGCAGCCTGTTGCCGCCCTCGGTCTCCTCGCCGGGCCCCGTCTTCTCGCCGATACCGCATCGCTGATGATGCCGGTGCTGCGCCGCCGCTTTGCCTGGCACCGAAGTACGGAGCTGACCGCGATCCTGCCCTCCGGCGGGGCGCTGGTCGCCTGCCTGCGCCGCGCCGACGGCCGCGAGGAGCGGCTGGTGGTCGACCGCATCGCCCTGCATGACGGCCTGCGGCCCAACGATTTCGCCTTGCCCGCCCTACGCGGCGACGGTGGCCTCCTCATCGAGCGCGCCGGCGACGTGCGTGAGATTCTCGGCGCGCATGCCGCCGAGGCGGACGGAACCGGCGCGGGCCGTCGGATCGCCGCCCGGCTCGCCGGCCGCCCGGTGCCGGGCGAACCGCCTGCCGTGGCCCGGGCGCGACGGTTCCAGGCGTCTCTCGCCGGCCTCTTTGCCCCCGCCGCCGGCGGCATGACGCTTGCCGATCTGCCGGCGGAGACCGTGCTTTGCCGCTGCGAGAACCGCACGGTCGGCGACCTGAAGGGCCTCCTGTCGGGCCCGGATGCCCTTTCGCCTCGTGAGTTGCGCCTCAACGGCCGTTTCGGCATGGGCGCCTGCCAGGGACGCTTCTGCATGGACCATGCCCTCGCCGTCGTGGAGGCGCTTCGCCCCGCCGCGCATCCGCCCGATGCGGCAGTGGTGGGCGGGCGCCGCTGGCCGCTACGTCCGGTCTGCCTCTCCGCCCTTGCGGATGCCGTTCCGGGCAATGGGCAGGCGCCGCCGTCCTGAAAGCTCTCGTTCAACGCATGCACACGATAAAAGGGGAATGCACATGAACAGAACGATGCGAACGCTTTCTTCAGGCCTTGCCCTCCTGCTGGCCTCTGTCGTCGCCGCGCCGCTGGCGCTGGCGCAGTCCGTCACCATCGCCATCGGCTCGGAGCCGTCCACCCTCGATGCACAGTTGCGCGACGACGGCGGGGAGCGCCAGGTCAACGACAATATCTACGAAGCGCTGATGGCGCGCACGCCGACCGGCGAGCTGGTGCCGGGCCTTGCCGAGGCCGCGCCCGCGCGGATCGACGAGAAGACCTGGGAATTCAAGCTGCGTCCCGGCATCACGTTCCACAATGGCGAGGCCTTCAATGCCGATGCCGTCGTCGCCTCCGTGTTGCGCGTCATCGACCCCGCCAACAAGTCCGAGCAGATGGCCTATCTCGGCCCGCTCGCGGGCGCCGAGAAGGTGGACGACCTGACGGTTCGCATCGTGACGTCGGCGCCGGACCCGATCCTGCCGGCGCGCATGTACTGGCTGAAGATGGTGCCGGCCGCCTATTCGAAGGATCCGGCGATCGGCGAGAAGCCGGTCGGCACCGGCCCCTACAAGTTCGTCGGCTGGGACCGCGGCACCAGCATCGCCCTTTCTGCCAATGCCGACTATTGGGGCGGCGCGCCTGAGATCGACGACGTGACTTTTCGCTTCGTCACGGAATCCGGCACACGGCTTTCCGGCCTGATGGCCGGCGAATTCGACGTGATCGTCAATCTCCTGCCGGAATTCGCCGACAGCGTTCCGCAGGCCAAGACCGTCAGCGGCCTCGACACGTCCGTTATCATCCTCGGCATCGACAATCCGGCGGTGAAGGATGTGCGGGTGCGCCGGGCGCTCAACATGGCCATCGACCGCCAGACGCTGGCCGACAGCCTCTTTGCCGGCCATGCGGGCGTGACGAAGGGGCAGCTGATCCTGCCCGGCGCCTTCGGCTACAACGAGGACCTCACGGCCTGGCCCTATGATCCGGCCGGCGCCAAGGCGCTGATCGAGGAGGCGGGCGCCACCGGCACGGTCATCAACCTCGTCGGCGAATCCGGCCGCTGGCTGAAGGACCGCGAGATGATCGAGGCGATCGCCGCCTACTGGACGGAGATCGGCATCAAGGTGAATGTCGAAATCCTCGAATTCTCGGTCTATCTCGACCGCATCTTCGACATGGGCAAGCGGCCCGACAGCTATTTCGTGCTCAATTCCAACGAACTGTTCGACGCCGACCGGGAAATGGCCTTCGCCTACGAGCCCGGCCAGGGCGGCGCGGCCAACAGCGACAAGGCGCTGGGCGAGGCGATCGTCGCGGCCCGCTCGCAGGTCGATGTCGAGAAGCGCAAGGCGGCCTACAAGGAGATCACCCGCAAGATCAACGAGGAGGCCTATGACGTGCCGCTGCTCAACCACCGCGACATATACGGCCTGTCGGCGCGCATGGACTGGCAGCCGCGCGTCGATGCCAAGCTGATCGTCAAGGAAATGAAGGTCAATGAATGAAACGGGGGGCAAGCCTGCCCTGAAGGCGATCGCGCCGGTCGAGTTGCCGGCCCGGGCATCCGGAAAGGAGGTCGCGGATTTCGTCCGCGGCCTTGCCATTCTGGATGACGTGGTGCTGCGCGCCCGGCGCCTTGCCGCCGAAACGGGCGTTGCGGAGGAGGAGCGATGAGCGGGCTGGAGACGCTTCCCATCCGCCGGCTCGCCGCGCTGGTCGCCGATCGTGCGCTTTCCGCCGTCGAGGTCACCGAGCATTTCCTCGCCCGCATGGCAGCGCTCGACGGGGCGCTGGCGGGTTTCAACCTGCCGACGCCCGAAGCGGCGCGGACGGCGGCCGCCGCCCTCGACGCGCGCCTTGCGGCGGGCGAAGCCGCAGGCCCGCTCGCCGGCATTCCGCTGTCGGTCAAGGATGTCGCCGATGTCGCGGGGCTCGTCTCGGCGGGTGCGTCGGCCTCGCGCGCCGGGCGCCGGGCGCAGCAGGATGCGCCGGCCGTGGCGCGGCTGCGGGCGGCGGATGCCATCCTGCTCGGCAAGGCCAATTGCCACGAACTCGCCTTCGGCGGCCCGTCCTTCGATCTTCCCTTCCCGCCAGCCCGCAACCCGTGGAACCCCCGGTGCTTTCCGGGCGGCTCGTCCAGCGGGGCGGGGGTGACGGTTGCGGCGGGGCTCTGCCTCGGCTCGCTCGCCACCGATACGGCCGGCTCCATCCGCCTGCCGGCGACGCTGTGCGGCGTGGTCGGCCTCAAGCCGGGCAGGGGCGTGGTGCCGCTCGACGGCATCGCCGCGCTCGCCCCCTCCATGGACCATGCCGGCCCTGTCGCCCGCACGGCCGACGACGCGCGCATCCTCTTCGACGTGATGGCAGGCCGCGCCCCGTCCCCCGTCTTCGCCGGTAGCCTCAGGGGTCGGCGCATCGGCGTTCCGTCCGACGACTGGGGCGTGGGCGCGCTCATCCACGCCGACGTGCGGGCCGGCGTGGAGGCCGCCCTTGCGACGGCCCGGTCGGAGGGCGCCGAGATCGTCACGCTCGACCTGCCGCCGCTCGATGCCTTCCACGCGCCCGGAACGATCGTCATGATGGCGGAGGTGGCACGCGAACACGGCCCGGCGGTGCGGGCCGGGTGGGATCGGTTCGGAGCGATCTTCCGGGTCCGCGCCCTGGTCGGCGACGGCATTTCGCAGGACGACTACCGCATGGCGGAGCGCCTGCGCACTGTCCTGACCGCCCGCCTCGTCGCTGCGCTGGCAGAGGTGGATGCGCTTCTCGTGCCCGGCGCGCTTTCGCCGGCCGGCCCGCTGGCGGATGTCGATCCCTTCTATTTCATGAAGGACCCGATCCCGAACATCGTGGCGAACTATACGGGCCTGCCGGCCCTTGCCTTTCCCGCCGGCCACGCCGCGGACGGCATGCCGGTCGGCGTCCAGATCCTCGGGGCTCCGGGGACGGAGCACCGGCTGCTCGATATCGCGGAAAGCTTCGAGCGCGCCGATCCCGACCGGTTTGCCGCGCGGCCGCCGCCGGGTTAAGCCTGATACGAACCATTCGACCTGCCGTACAAAAAGGGGAACAGAACAATGAACCGAACCACGAAGCGCCTGACCGCGGGGCTTTTCGCCCTCTTCGCCTCCACCGTCCTGCCGGCCGCGGCCTGGGCGCAGTCCATTACCATCGCCATCGGCTCCGAACCCTCGACGCTCGACCCGCAACTGCGCGACGACGGCGGCGAGCGGCAGGTCAACGACAATATCTACGAGACGCTGATGGCCCGCACGCCGACCGGGGAGCTGGCGCCCGGCCTTGCCGCCGAAGCGCCAAGCCAGGTGGATGCGACGACCTGGCAGTTCAAGCTGCGCGGGAACGTGGCGTTCCACAACGGCGAGCCCTTCAATGCGGATGCCGTAGTCGCCTCGGTGGCGCGCGTCATCGACCCTGCCAACAAGTCCGAGCAGATGGCCTATTTCGGCACGATCGACCGGGCCGAGAAGGTCGACGACCTGACCGTCAACATCATCACCAAGGGGCCGGACCCGATCCTGCCCTCGCGCATGTACTGGATGAAGATGATCCCGCCGGGCTATGCCAAGGACGGCGATCTCGCCGGCGCGCCGGTCGGCACCGGCCCCTACAAGTTCGATAGCTGGAACCGCGGCACGGACCTGAAGCTCGTCGCCAATGCGGACTACTGGGGCGGCGAACCGCAGATCGACGACGTCACCTATCGCTTCGTGACCGAGCCGGGCACCCGCCTGTCCGGCCTGATGGCCGGCGAGTTCGACGTCATCACCAACCTCCTGCCGGAATTCACCCAGCAGGTGCCGAAATTCGCGGCGGTGCCGGGGCTCGAGACCTCGGTCTTCGTGCTGGGCACCGACAACGAGGTGACGAAGGACCCGAAGGTGCGCGAGGCGCTCAATCTCGCCATCGACCGCCAGGCGATGGTCGAGAGCCTGTTCATGGGCTATGCGACGGTCGCCAAGGGCGCGCATATCAACCCGGCGGCCTTCGGCTTCAACGAGAAGCTCGAGAACTATGCCTATGATATCGAGAAGGCCCGCGCGCTGATCAAGGAAGCGGGGGCGGAAGGCAAGCCGCTCGTCGTCATCGGCGAATCCGGCCGCTGGCTGAAGGACCGCGAGCAGATCGAGGCGGTGGCGGCCTACTGGGCGCAGACGGGCCTCAACGTGACGACCGACATCCAGGAGTTCTCGCGCTATCTCGACAGCCTGATGGGCACCGGGCCGCGGCCGGACGCCATCTTCATCGCCAATTCGAACGAGCTTCTCGACGCCGACCGGGAAATGTCCTTCATCTACCACAAGGACGGCGCCGCCGCCTCCAACTCGGATGCGGAGATGGCCGGCAAGATCGACGCGGCGCGCGTGGAGACCGACGTTGCCAAGCGCAAGGCGCTCTACGACGAGGTGCAGCAGAAGGGCCACGACCTGAATTACACCGTGCCCCTCTTCAACCTTCAGGATATTTACGGCATGTCTGAACGCATGGACTGGAAGCCGCGCGTCGATGCCAAGCTGATGGTCAGCGAGATGAAGGTGGTGGAATGATGGCTCGGCCGGGCCCGGGCCGCATGGCCACGGCCCGGCCGCCCGCGGCAAGCCACAGAGAAGGACGGTAATGTTCGAATTCATCCTGCGTCGGCTGTTCCAGGGCTTCCTCGTCGTCTTCGGCGTGACGGCGACGGTCTTCGTCGTCACGCGGCTGGCGGGTGATCCTGTCGCGCTCATGCTGCCGCTCAGCGCGACGGATGCCCAGCGCGCGGCCTTCGCCCGCGAGATCGGGCTCGACCAGCCGATCCTCACGCAGTTCCTGCGCTTTGTCGGCGACATCGCGACGCTGGATTTCGGCGACAGCCTCTGGCAGCGCCGCCCGGCGATCGCGGTGGTGTTCGAGCGCCTGCCGAACACGCTGATGCTGATCGGCGCCGGCCTCGGCGGGGCGGTGCTCCTGTCCATTCCGCTCGGCGCGATCGCGGCGCTGCGGCCGGGCGGCCTCGTCGACCGGCTGACCATGTCGGCCGGGCTGCTCGGTCTCGCCATGCCGCAATTCTGGCTTGGCCTCGTCGCCATCATGGTCTTCGCCGTCACGCTGCGCTGGCTGCCGACCTCGGGCATGGGCAGCGCCGCCCATCTGGTGCTGCCGGCCTTCACCCTCATGCTCACCCCGCTCGCCCGCTTCACCATGATGGTGCGCGCGGCGATGATCGACGAACTGAACAAGCCCTATGTGAAGACGGCGCGTGCCAAGGGGCTGGGCCTCGCCCGCATCCTGCGCGTCCACACGCTGCGCAACATCCTCGTGCCGTTCCTGTCCATTTCGGGCTGGGAGCTGATCTCGACTCTGTCGGGCTATACGGTGGTGGTGGAGGCGGTCTTCGCCTGGCCGGGGCTGGGGCTGACGGCCGTGCAGGCCATCCAGCGCGGCGATCTTTTCCTGATGCAGGCGATCGTCTTCGTCATCGCCTTCCTGATCGTGTTGATCGGCATCGTGCTCGACATCCTGTCGAAGGCGGTCGATCCGAGAATAGAACTGAACTGATGACCGCTCCCGCGTCCAGCGCCCCCCAATCCTTCGCCGCCCCGCGCGGCACGCTTTCGGAACTGTGGCACGACAAGACGGCGGCGATCGGCCTTGTCTTCATCGTGCTCATCGTCTTCGCGGCCCTCTTCGCGCCGCTGATCGCGCCCTACGAGCCGGCAGCGCAATCGCTGACCGCGCGCCTCAAGCCGCCGGTCTGGATGGCCAAGGGCAGCTGGGAACACATCCTCGGCACGGACAATCTCGGCCGTGACGTGTTCTCGCGCATTCTCTGGGGCGCCCGCGCGACGCTTCTCATCGGCGCCGTCACCTGTCTCCTGGCGGGCACCATCGGCACGGTCGTCGGTCTCTTTGCCGGCTTCCTCGGCGGGCGGACGGATTCGGTGCTGATGCGGCTCGTCGACATCCAGGTGAGCTTTCCCGGCATCCTCCTCATCCTGCTCGTCGTGGCCGTGCTCGGGCCGGGCGTCTGGACGCTGATCGCGGTCCTGTCGGTCACCAACTGGATGGTCTATGCGCGGCTGGTGCGCGGCATCGTCTCCTCGACGCGCCAGACCCCCTATGTGGAGGCCGCCGAGGTGATCGGCTGTCGGCCGGGGCGGGTGATCTTCCGGCATATCCTGCCCAATCTCGTCTCGCCGCTCCTGACGCTCGCCATCCTCGAATTCACCAATATCGTGCTGGCGGAGGCGGCGGTGTCCTTCCTCGGCTTCGGCGTGCAGCCGCCGGCGACGTCCTGGGGCCTCGATGTCGCCTCGGGGCGCGACTATCTCTTCGTCGCCTGGTGGCTCGTCACCTTCCCGGGCCTTGCCATCGTCGCGACGGTGCTGTCGATCAACCTCTTCGCCAACTGGCTGCGCGTGACCACCGATCCGGAGGAGCGCGAGAAGCGTTTCGCCCGGGCCGAGGCCGCCCGCCGGCGACGCGCGCGCAAGGGAGCCGGCGCATGAGCGGCCCCCTTCTGGAGATCGATGACCTTCATGTGGATTTCGACACGCGCGCCGGCACGGTCAAGGCGTTGCGCGGCGTCTCGCTTTCCGTCGCGCCCGGCGAGACGCTCGGCATCGTCGGCGAATCCGGCTCCGGCAAGAGCGTGACCGCGCAGGCCGTGATGGGCCTCATCGACGTGCCGGGCCGCATTGCCGGCGGCGAGGTGCGCTGGCGCGGCGAAAGCCTTGTCGGCCAGCGCGTGGCAAAGGGCGCACGCGATATCTGGGGCAAGGACATCACCATGGTGTTCCAGAACCCGATGACCTCGCTCAACCCGCTGATGACCATCGGCGACCAGATCGCCGAGGTGGTGGAAATCCATCTCGGCCTTTCCCGCAAGGCCGCGCTGGCGCGGGCGGCCGAGCTGCTTGCCGCCGTCGGCATTGCCGGGGCCGCTCGCCGGCTCGACCAGTATCCGCATGAATTTTCCGGCGGCATGCGCCAGCGCGTGATGATCGCGATGGGGATCGCCTGCGAGCCCCGGCTGCTGATCGCCGACGAGCCGACGACGGCGCTCGACGTGACGATCCAGGCGCAGATCCTCGAACTGCTCGCGGAGCTGCAGGAGAAGATGGGGCTCGCCATCGTGCTGATCACCCACGATCTCGGCATCGTGGCCGGCCTGTGCCACCGGGTGGCTGTCATGTATGCCGGCCAGATCGTCGAGACGGGGCCGGTCGACGACATTTTCGAGGCCCCGTCCCATCCCTACACGCAGGGCCTCATCCGCTCGACGCCGGGCCTGGAGGCGGCCGAGGAAAGGCTCGTCTCCATCGAGGGCATGCCGCCCGGTCTTTTGCATCCGCCATCCGGCTGCGCCTTCCTGCCGCGCTGTCCGATCGGCGACGAGGGCTGCCGCGCGCCGCAGGCTCTGCGGCCCTTCGGGGCGGGATCGGTCGCCTGCCGCAAGGCCGGCGAACAGGCCTGGGGGGACGCGTGATGACGGCTCGCCCCATCCTTTCCGTATCCGGCCTTTCCATTGACTACGAGCTCTCCGCCGGGAGCCTCTTCCGCAACCGTCTCGTCGTCAACGCCGTCGACAAGGTCAGCTTCGACATCGCGCCGGGCGAGACGCTGGGCCTCGTCGGCGAATCCGGTTCGGGCAAGACGACCGTCGGCCGGGCGGTCCTGCGCCGCATTCCGGCCGCCGGCGGCAGCATCGTCTTCGACGGCAGCGACATCACCCACCTTACGGGCGAGGCGCTGCGGCGGCTGCGTGCGCGCATGCAGATCGTGTTGCAGGATCCCTATACCTCGCTCAATCCGCGCATGAAGGTGGCCGACATCGTCGCCGAACCGCTCATCGTGCACGGGCTCGCCGCCTCGGCCGGGGAGGCGCGCGCCGTCGTCGCCGATCTCCTGGAGCGCGTCGGCCTGCCGCGCGAGGCGGCGGAGCGCTATCCGCACTCCTTCTCCGGCGGGCAGCGCCAGCGTATCGGCATCGCCCGGGCCCTGGCGCTGAAACCGGCGCTGATCGTCGCCGACGAGCCGGTCTCCGCGCTCGACGTGTCGGTGCGCGCGCAGGTCGTCAACCTGATGCAGGACCTGCAGCGCGACCTCGGCCTTTCCTATCTCTTCATCGCCCATGATCTTGCCGTCGTCAGGCACATCTCGCACCGGGTGGCGATCATGTATGCCGGCCGCATCGTCGAGATGGCGAAGCGCGAGGCGATCTACGAGCGGCCGATCCACCCCTATACGCAGGCCCTGCTCTCCGCCGTCCCGGTCGCCAACCCAAAGCTCCAGCGCGAGCGGCGGCGCATCGTCCATCCCGGGGAATCCGTCGACATGGTTCACCCGCCGTCCGGCTGCCGCTTCCATCCGCGCTGCCCGCTGGCGACCGACCGCTGCCGGCAGGAGGAGCCGCCGCTGGCCCCCAAGGCCGGGGAGCATCTTGCCGCCTGCTGGAACAGTGCCCCATGACCGATCTTCTCTTCAGCCTGCCCGGCCTTGCCGCGGTCGTCGTGCTCATCGTCGCCGGCGCCGTGCAGGGCTCCACCGGCTTCGGCTTCAACATGCTTGCCGCGCCGCTGCTCGCCGTCATCGAGCCCGCCTTCGTGCCCGGCGCCATGCTGACCCTGGCGATGGTGGTGAGTGCCGG
>CAMLOC010000010.1 GCA_946481465.1 uncultured Shinella sp.
GTTCATGCCCCGCCGCGTCGGGCTGGTGGCGACGGTACTGCCGACGCTGAAACCCTCCGTGATGGACAAGACGCGCCGGCTCGTCGAACAGCGGCTTCACCCTTCCGGCAGCCGCCTGACCGGGGAGGTGCGGGTGCCGCACCAGGCCTCCGGCGTGGCCGAGGCGATCCGCGCGACAGCGGCCGGCAACGACCTCGTGCTCGTCTTCGGCGCCTCCGCCGTCACCGACGGCAACGACGTGATCCCCGCGGCCATAAGGGCGGCCGGCGGCGTGGTCGAGCATGTCGGCATGCCGGTCGATCCGGGCAACCTCCTCGTCCTCGGCCACCTCGGCGCGGTGCCGGTCATCGGCGCACCCGGCTGCGCGCGCAGCCCCAAGGAGAACGGCTTCGACTGGATCCTCGCCCGCATCCTTGCCGGCGAGACGCCCGGCCCCGCCGAGATCACCGGCATGGGCGTCGGCGGCCTTCTCGCCGAAATCCCGAGCCGGCCGCAACCGCGCGACGTCCGCGCGGCGGAGCGGCCGCTTTCCGTCACCGCGCTGGTGCTCGCCGCCGGCCGCGCCAGCCGCATGAACGGCAGCCACAAGCTGCTCGCCGCCTTCGACGGCAAGGCGCTCGTGCGCCGCTCGACGGAGGCGGCGCTCGCGGCACGGCCGGCGCGCGTGCTGGTGGTGACGGGACACAGGGCGGAGGAAGTGGAGGCGGAGCTTTCCGGCCTCAAGGTCGATCTCGTGCGCAATCCCGACCATGCGCAGGGCATGTCGACCTCGCTTCGGGCGGGCGTCTCAACGCTCGGCCCGGGCTGCGACGGCGTCGTCGTCATGCTGGCCGACATGCCGCATGTGACGGGCGAGGACGTGCGCCGGCTGCTCGACGCCTTCGCCGCGGCGGGCGGCCATGCCATCGTGCGGGCGGTCTCCGGCGGCAAGCGCGGCAATCCCGTCGTGCTGCCGCGCAGCACCTTTGCCGCAATCCTGCAGCTTGAAGGCGATGTCGGCGCGCGCCATATCGTCGAGGGCGCCGGGCTCGACATCGTCGACGTGGAGATCGGCGCGGCGGCGCATGTCGATGTCGACACGCCGGAAGCGGTGCTGGCCGCCGGCGGGGTTCTGAAAGGATAGGGCATGGATCGGGATGCGATCGAGGAGATGTTCCAGGCGCTGGGACCGGTGACGATCAAGCGCATGTTCGGCGGCAAGGGCATCTACCACCAGGGCCGCATCCTGGCACTGGAGCTCCATGACGAGATCCTCTTCAAGGCCGATGCGGTCAGCGCGCCGGATTTTTCGGCCGCCGGCTGCCGGCAATGGACCTATGAGGGCAGGAGCGGCAAGCCGGTGAAGATGCCTTACTGGTCCGTTCCCGACGTGGCCTTCGACGATCCCGACCTTATGGCGCTCTGGGTGCGCCGGGCCTATGAGGCGGCGTTGCGGGCAAAATGACGATGCCCGGAAAGCGCCGCATTTAAACTTGACTTGCTTTGTCATGTTGTCCATTACCGGACGGTTCGCGCATCAGATCGCGCGAGGCAGTGTGCGGTGAGGTCTCCATGAAAAACGTTCGTTTCCACGCGTTTACGCTTCTTGCGGGCACGGCCATGGCGCTTGCGCTGATGGCAACGGCCGGCCCCGCGATTGCACAGGATGCGACGGTGACGGACCTCCAGCAGATCGATGTGGAAGGCGAGGGCAACGGCGAGGGGATCGCCGATGTTCCGGCCGGCGTCTCGACCGCCGACCGCGAGAAGATCCAGGACCGCTATGCCGGCGACGTGATGCAGGTGCTGCGCTCGGCGCCGGGCACGTTCACGCGCGAGCCGGCGGACCAGCCGGGCATCACCGTCAACATCCGCGGCATGCAGGGCATGGGCCGCGTCAACAGCATGATCGACGGCGTGCCGCAGACCTTCAGCAACCTTTCCGGCCATGGCGGCACCTTCGACAGCCTGCTCTATGTCGAGCAGAACATGCTCGTCGGCGTCGACGTGACGCGCGGCGCGGTCTCCGGCGCCGAGGGCATGGGCACGCTGGCCGGCGCGGCGAATTTCCGCACGCTCGACGTCGACGACGTGCTGCTGCCCGGCAAGGATTACGGCGTGATGACCTCGGTGCGCGCCGGCACCAACGGCTTCGACTATTCGCGCCTCGTCAGCGGGGCGGTGCGCACGCAGATGGGCGAGGGCGAGATCGGCGTCGTCGGCGCGCTCAGCGACACGAAGAAAAGCGCCTATGAGAACGGCGACGGCCTCCTCTACCCGAATGCCGGCGACCAGCATCCGAAATCGGGCCTCTTCAAGGTCAACCTGTCGCCGAATTCCGATCACACGCTGTCGCTCGGCGGCATCTGGTACAGCAACGAGTTCCTGCCCGGCAGTTCCGGCTACAACTGGATCGTCGAGAACCAGACCTATACGGCGAAATACCGCTACCAGCCCGGCAGCGACCTGATAGACCTGTCGATCAACGCCTATCTCAACATCACCGATCTCGAATTCGACGGCACCAACGGCAATGTCGGCACGTTCGACGGCCGCAAGGGCACCAACACGACGACCGGCTTCGACATTTCCAACCGCATGCGCTTCGACCTCGGCGAGGGAACGGAACTGAAGCTCACCTACGGCGGCGCCTACAGCCGCGACCGCTACGAGGGCAACGCCAAGCGCGGCGCCAATCCCGACGGGACGCTGGTGAAGGCTGGCGTCTTCAGCGAGGCGACGCTCTCGCACGGCATCTTCGACCTCACCGGGGGCCTGCGCTACGACTACTGGTCGCTCGAAGGCGTCAGCGGCTACGACGCGCCGGGCACGAACGGCTGCGCTGCCGGCGGCGATCCGTGCCCGATGGACACGCTGTCGCGCGACGGCGGCGACCTCAACCCGAAGGTCACGCTTTCCGCCCGCCCGCTCGAATGGCTGCAGCCCTATGTGACCTATGCCCATACCGCGCGCCCGCCGACGGCGGCGGAGATGTTCTATCCCGGCGGCCATAGCTTCGACGGCTCCTCCGACCCGGTCAACAACAACCCGAACCTCGTGCCGGAAAAGAGCCGCGGCTGGGAGTTCGGCGTCAACATGACGGCGGACGATCTCCTGACGCCGGGCGATTCCGCCTGGCTGAAGGTCGGCTACTTCCATAACCGCATCCGCGACTACATTACCTACGACATCGACACGGACGGCGCGGCGCGCTGGGTCAACGTGGACGGTACGACGGTGATGAAGGGGCTGGAAGTGGAGGGCGGCTACGATGCCGGCCGCTACTATGCCGGCTTCTCGCTGACGCTCGCCGACACGAAGCAGCCCGAGGGCTCCGCCGCAGGCGTCGGCAACGACACGGGGGAACTGCCGGACGATTTCCTGACGATCGACGCCGGCATGCGTTTCCTCGACGAGACGCTGACGGTCGGCGGCCGGATGCGCTATGTCGGCAAGAGCAGCCAGGCCTATATCAACCAGGACATGGCCTTCGACGTCGACGCCTATACGCTGTTCGACGCGCACGCCTCCTGGCAGATCAACGAGAACGCCAAAATCTTCCTCAATGTCGAGAACGTCTTCGACAAGAGCTACATGAAGGCGAATTCCGGCCTGATGGACAATTACGGCGGCGTCAAGAACGGCCGCGGCCGCACCTTCATCATCGGCGCGACGGCCCGGTTCTGATCCGGGCCGCTCAGCGGCGGAGCGCTGCCACCGCGTCGCTGGCAAAGCGCGAGAGCGGCGCGGGCAGGGCGTCGAGGGGGAACCAGCCGAATTCCGGCAGCTTCTCCGGCTCCATGACGCGCGGTTCGCCGGAGAAATCCTCCGTCACATAGATGAGCGACAGCCAGTGCTGGCGCTCCTCGGCGATGATCTGCTCGGAAACGCAGAGGAAATCGACGGCGCCGATCGTCAGCCCGGATTCCTCCTCGGCCTCCCGGCGGGCGGAATCGAGCGCGCGCTCCATATGATCGACCTTGCCGCCGACAATGTTCCATGCGCCGGCTTCCGGCGCGCGCAGGCGCCGGTAGAGCAGGAGCTTGCCCTCACGCAAAATCGCCAGGCCGCAACCGAGGCCTGGCAGATCGATGCCTGGAATGGACATGAATGGGATCAGGCCTTGCCGGCGATCAGCATGAAGGCCGGAACCTCGTCGCCGAAGCCGAGCGGCGTCGGGCCGTCATCCTCGTCGCGGCGGTAACGGCTGCGGCGATCGCGGCTGTCGTCATTGGCCGGACGCGGCGCGCTATGGTTTGCGGCACGCGGATTGCGAGCGGGATTCTGCGGCCGCCCTTCCGCCTTGCGTTCAGCTTTCACGGCTTCCACCTTCTCTTCGCTCTCGCTGGTCTCGACCGAACGGGTTTCCCCCTTGCGGCCACGGGAGCGGTCGCGATCACGACCGCCGCGTTCACGGCCGCTGCGAGGACGTTCCTCGCTCTCGACCTGCTGCGGCAGCTCTTCGAGATTGCCGCTCAGCCATTCGACCTTCTGGTCGATCAGCTTTTCGATGGCGTCGACGAACTTGGTGTCGCGCCGGGAGACCAGGGTGAAGGCGGCGCCCGAGCGGCCGGCACGGCCGGTGCGGCCGATGCGATGGACATAGTCCTCGGCATGGATCGGGACGTCGAAGTTGAAGACGTGGCTCACGTCCGGGATGTCGAGGCCGCGCGCAGCGACGTCGGAGGCGACGAGCAGCTTGATGTTGCCGTCCTTGAAGTTGGAAAGCATGGTCATGCGCGAGCGCTGGTCCATGTCGCCGTGCAGCGCGCCGACGGAGAAGCCGTGGCGATCGAGCGAGCGGAAGAGATCCGCCACATCGACCTTGCGGTTGCAGAAGATGATCGCATTCTTGAGTTCTTCCTGGGCGCGGATGAGATCGCGCAGCGTGGCGCGCTTCTCGTAGTCCTTGCCGTGGGTGGCGACGAGGCGCTGCGTCACGGTCTTGGCCGTGGAGGACGGCGGGGCCACCTCGACGCGCTCCGGGTTCTGCAGGAAGCGGTCGGCCAGCTTCTGGATTTCCGGCGGCATGGTGGCCGAGAAGAACAGCGTCTGGCGCGTGAAGGGGATGAGCTTGGCGATGCGCTCGATATCGGGGATGAAGCCCATGTCGAGCATGCGGTCGGCTTCGTCGATGACGAGGATCTCGACGCCGGTCATCAGGAGCTTGCCGCGCTCGCAATGGTCGAGCAGGCGGCCGGGGGTGCAGATCAGGACGTCCGCGCCGCGCTCCAGCTTGCGGTCCTGCTCGTCGAAGGAGACGCCGCCGATGAGGAGAGCGACGTTCAGCTTGTGGTTCTTGCCGTATTTCTCGAAGTTTTCCGCAACCTGGGCGGCAAGCTCGCGCGTCGGCTCCAGGATGAGCGTGCGCGGCATGCGGGCGCGGGCACGGCCCTTTTCGAGCAGCGTCAGCATCGGCAGCACGAAGGAGGCGGTCTTGCCGGTGCCCGTCTGGGCGATGCCGAGGATGTCGCGCCGCGCGAGCGCCGGCGGAATGGCGCCGGCCTGGATCGGGGTCGGGATCGTGTACCCCGCGTCGGTGACGGCGGACAGGACTTTCGGGCTCAAGCCAAGATCAGCAAAAGTGGTCAAAGGGAAAACAGTTTCCGTTCCGGTTCTTGCGAACGCAATGGGTTTCAGCGGCCGATCGCCGCGAGGATGCAGCGCAGATATGCCGAAAGTGCCGGAAAGTCAAGGAAATCAGCGAATTTGGTGAATCGGCCAGCGATTTGAAGCCGATGGCCGGTATTTTTGCCGCGGGAAGGCGCTTCGTCTTGCGTTACGTCAATCCATATAGGTCGTCAGCTTCATGCCGGCGGTGAGGAACCGCATGGGGTCGAGCGCCTTGCCGTTGCGGCGTACTTCGTAGTGGAGATGGGGGCCGGTGGAGCGGCCGGTCGTGCCGGAAAGCCCGATCGGGGTGGCGGCTTCCACGTGCTCGCCGACCTTGACGAGGACGCGGGAAAGGTGGGCGTAGCGCGTCGTCAGACCGTTGCCGTGGTCGATTTCCACCATGTTGCCGTAGCCGCCGTTGCGCCCGGCGACGACGACCGTGCCCGCGCCGGTTGCGCCGATCCGCGTGCCCGTGCGGACGCGGAAGTCGATGCCGGCATGCAGCGCGAGGCGGCCGAGGAACGGATCGGTGCGGTTGCCGAAGCGGCTGGTGATGCTGCTGGCGGGCGAGGGGTTGCCGAAGGGCAGTTTTCGCGCGGTGCGGCGCGCCGTGTCGAGGCGGTCCAGCGCCGTGTCGAGATTGTTGATCGAGGCCTCGAACGGATCGGTGACATCGACCGGCTCGACGAACGGACCGCCGATCGCCGTTTCCGAATCATCGCCCGCAGCCTCCTCGGTGACGTCGAAGCCGGTTCGGCGCAGGATGGTGCGGATGGCGTCGGCGGTTTCCGAGGCGCCCGCCGTCAGCGACTGGATGCGGTCGATCTGGTCGTGTTCGAGGTCCTTCAGCGAAAGCGTGACCTTGGAGAAGAGCCGGTCGGCGCGGTCGGCGACCGATTCGCCGGTGGCGGCATAGGCAAGCTGTGCCGTCTTCTGCGGTGTGCCGCCGGCCCTGCCCATGATGGCATCGATGGCGCCGGCCGCATCGGCCCGGCGTCCGTCCACCACAGGCGTCTCGTCGGTGAGGGCGGCGGCGCCGGCATTTTCGGCGCGGTTCAGCAGCGCGTCGAGCTTGCCGTGGCGGGCCGAGAGGGCAAGCTGCTGCTGCATCAGCTTCTCGACCTTCTCCTCCACGACCTGCTGGTCGAGCAACTGGCGGCTGGTGACGCGGTCGACCTGCGCGCGTAGCGCGGAGATGCGGTCCTCGTAATCGTGCTGCATGCGGGCCTGGCGCGCCATGGTGGCGCCGATCAGGTCGTCGCGCAGCACGAGATAGGAGGTGGCGGCAAGGTAGCCGACGGTGAACATGCCGGCAAAGCAGAAGGTGACGGCGACCATCCACGGGCGGACGGTCATGTGGCGGATCCGGTCGCCGCTCGCGAGAATCACGACATGCTGCTGCGCACGCTTTCCGAAGACGCGGTTTTCAGGACGCTCCGCCACGATCTGCTCCCCGGCCGATTCTCAAGGTCTCATGCCGGGAATTACACATTGTTAGGGTTAACAAAGCCTTTCCCGGAAGGGTTGCGGGCCGCGAATATCAACTCTGGCTGACGGAGACGAGGGAGCGGTAGAAGGAGGGCGTGAGGCCGGCTTCGGCGCGTGCCACGTCGTTGAACGGCGGCTTCAGCGGCCCGCGGAAATTCGTGCGCACCAGGTCCTTGAAGGTGGCCGACGGGTCCTTCTTCTCGCGGGCGCACAGGAAGCGGAACCATTTCGCCCCCACCGCCACATGACCCTTCTCGTCGTTGTAGATGATGTCGAGGATGTCGGCGCTGGCATCGTCTCCTGTCTCGCGCATCTTGGCCTGCAGGGTCGGCGTCACGTCGAGCCCGCGCGCCTCCAGGATGAGCGGCACGACGGCAAGGCGGGCGGTCAGGTCGTTGCGCGTGTCATGGGCGGCCTGCCACAGCCCGTCATGGGCCGGCAGGTCGCCGTAGTCGGCGCCGAGATCGCGCAGGCGGTCGCGGATGAGCCGGAAATGCTTGGCCTCTTCGAAGGCCACCTGCATCCAGCCGTCGAAGAAGGAATGCGGCACGCGCTCCGTGGTGAAGCGCGCGACGATGTCGAGCGCCAGATCGACGGCGTTGAGCTCGATATGGGCGAGCGCATGGAGAAGCGCGATGCGGCCCTTCAGCGTGTGCAGCGAGCGCTTCTCCATGTGCTTCGGCGGAATGAGCTCGGGCCTTTCCGGCCGGCCGGGCCGCGCGGGCAGGGCGGGGTCGCGCGGCGAGCGCATCGAGAGCGTGCGGGCGAACCAGCGGCGCGCCGTCTCCTGCGCCAGCGCCGTCTTCAGGTCGAGATCGGCAGCGCTGATGGCCGCCGTGGTGCCGCCGCGAAGGCTTTCGATGTGCGGTAATTCCGTCATTCCAATGTTTTGCCTTCAATTCTTAAAGCTTTTTCGCCGCTTCAAGCACGGCGGCGACATGGCCCTTGACCTTCACCTTCGGCCAGATCTCGGCGATCCTGCCTTCGGCATCGACGAGCATGGTCGTGCGCTCGACGCCCATATAGGTGCGGCCGTACATGCTCTTTTCCTTCCAGACGCCATAGGCTTCCAGCGTTTGAAGGCTCTCGTCGGAGGCGAGCGGCACGTCGAGCGCGTGCTTTGCGACGAACCTGTCGTGCTTCTTCACGGGATCGGGCGAAAGGCCGACGAGGCCGACGCCGGCCGCCTCGAAATCCGCCTTCGCGGCGGTGAAATCCTTCGCTTCCGTCGTGCAGCCTTCCGTGTCATCCTTCGGGTAGAAGAAGAGGACGACGGGCCGGCCGCGCAGGGCGGAGAGCGAAATGGTGCCGCCGCCGTCACGCGGGAGGGTGAAGTCCGGGGCGACGGCGCCCGGGGCCAGTTCTGCCATGGGATTTCCTTTCTTTGGCCGGCTTTTTGAGTCAAGGAGCCGGCCTCCCGCATATATAGTGGCAGGCAGAATCGTCCAGCGGCGAGCGGACGGCAGGCAGCGATTCCATGGGATAACGCTGCGAAATGGGGCAAAGGAAACCAGCGCGCGATGGCAGAACTCCGCGACGAGAAGGTCGTGTTCCGCAGAAAGGATATCGTTCCGCTGCACGAACTGCCGTCCGCGCAGGCGCATGAGCCCATCGTCCTGCACGCCGGCAGCGCGAGCCGCACCGGCATCGCCTGCCGCATCGTCGCCGCCACCGTCGCGCTCGTCCTGTTCCTCGGCGCCGTGCTCATCGGCCTCGTGGAAACCGGCCTTTTCGACAGCACGCTGAACGCGCGCGCCGTCACCGCCCTCAACCAGGCGCTCGGCACGCGCTACCGCGCCTCCGTCGACCATACCGTGCTGCGCCTCGCCGGCCTCGACGGATTTGCGCTGAAGGCGGAGAACGTCCGCATCGTCGAGGTCGAATCCGGCAAGGAGCTGGCGACGACCGATTCGATCGGCATCGTGCTCGATCCGCTGGGGCTTGCCGCCGGCCGCATCGCCGTCTCGCGGCTCGACGTGGACGGGGCGATGTTCAATGCCGCGCTGCTGCCCAGGAGCAAGCCGCTCGACCTGGCGGCGCTGCGCATTTCCGACGTGCCGGACTATCTGGAAACCACTTTCGAGCGGCTCGACGGCGTCAGCCACCTGATCGATACGAACGGCATGCAGACCGTCAAGGTGTCCGACCTCGGCGCGACCTTCCAGGGACCGGGCGGCAAGCCGTTGACGCTGGCCATCGACAGCCTTCAGTTCACCCGCGACGACGACGGCACCATGTCGATCGACGGGCATTTCACCATGGACGGCGCCGAGGGCGAGATCGATCTGACGGCCTCCGGCGCGAACGGGGCGGTGCGCGGGCTGGAAGGCTCGATCCGCAACGTGGCGCTCGGGAAATTCCTGCTCGGCAACGACGTCTACGGCAACGTGCACGCCGGCATCGACACGACGGCGGACGTCTCCGTCCGGGCCGTGCGCGAGATCGACGGCACGCGGCCGGTGCTCGGCCTCGACGTCGCGCTCGCCGCAGGTTCGATCTACGGCGACGGCGTCGCGGCCGACCTGCGCCCGTCCACCCTGAAGGTCGGCTACAATTTCGACAAGGGCTCGATCGAACTCGCCTCGCAGGACGTGAGCGTCGGCCAGTCGCGTTTTCCCTTCACCGGCGGCCTCATCGACCTCGACCGGGTCTCCGACCGGCCGGACAAGGGGTTCGCCATCGATCTCGTCTTCAGCGATGCGGTGAGCCGTCCCGTCGATTCCAACGAGGCGCCGATCCGCTTCGACGCCAAGGTGAACGGCTACTATCTGCCGAAAACGAAGAACCTCCTGTTCGAGGAGATGACCGTCTCCAGCGAGAAGGGCAATGCCGCCGGCTCGCTTGCCGTGCGCTTTAGCGACCGGGAGCCGGAGGTCAGCTTCGTGATGATCGCCAGCGAACTGGAATCGGTCGCCGTCAAGCAGCTCTGGCCTTTCTGGATGGCCAAGACGGCGCGCAGCTGGGTGATCAAGAACATCTTCGGCGGCACCGTCACCAACGGCCGCATCGAATTCTACGTTGCCGAGGGTCGCGAGCGCCTGCCGGGCGTGCCGATGCATCTCGGCCCGGAAGAGCTGAAGATCGACTTCGACATCGAGGGCGCGCGCATGAACGTCGCCGGCGAGATTCCGCCGCTGCGCGACACGTCCGGACAATTCCGCCTGCGCGGGCCGCGCACCGAGATCACGATCAACGGCGGCACCGCCTATTTCCCCTCCGGCCGCTCCGTCGCGCTGACGGGCGGCACCTTCGTGCTGCCCGACAACTACACCAAGCCGCTGATGGCGGACATGGATATCGGCGTCGCGGGCGATGCCGATGCGATCGCGGAACTGGCGACCTACCGGCCGATCCGCGCCCTGCCGGCGACCGGCTTTGCGCCGGGCGATTTCGCCGGCCATGTGACGGCGAAGGTGAAGGCGCATTTCGGCGTCATCTCCGCCCACAACCCGCCGCCGCCGCAATGGACGGCCGCCCTCACGCTCGACGACGTCGATCTCGGCAAGCCGGTTGCCGGGCGCACCGTGACGGGCCTGCGCGGCCTTCTTTCCATCGACCCGCAGCGTGCCGACCTCAAGGCGAAGGGCGATATCGACGGGGTGACGCTCGACCTCGAACTGGCCGAGCCCGTCGGCAAGGAAGCCGGCTTCAAGCGCAAGACGGTGCTGTCCGGCACGCTTGACGACAAGGACCGCCGCAAGCTGCTGCCGGGCCTCGAGGAGGTGGTGGAGGGGCCTGTCGGGGTGCGGCTGGAGCAGGAGGGCGACGGGCCGCAGCTGGTGGAGGCGGATATCGGGGCGGCCGCGGTCTCCATTCCATGGATCGGCTGGACCAAGGGCGCGGGCATCGGCGGCAAGATCACGCTGACGGCGGACACGAAGGAGGGCGTCACCCGCGTTTCCGACTTCCGCTTTTCCGGCGAGGGGTTCAACGTGGCGGGCAATCTCGCCTTCCGCGGCGCGCGGCTCGATGCGGCGACTTTCTCCACTGTCCGGCTTTCGGCCGACGACCGCTTCCGCCTGAAGGTGGAGCGCGGGAAGTCCGGCTATGTCGTGGTCGCGGACGGCGAGGCGGCGGACGTGCGCGCCGTGCTGGCGCGCCTCAAGAACGCGACCGGCGGCGGTGACGGCGACAAGCAGGGCGTCACCGTGCGGGCCGATCTTGCCCGCGCCGTCGGCTTCAACGGCGAGACGCTCTCCAATGTCTCCTTCCGCTACAGCACGGCGGGCGGCCGCATTTCCGGCCTGGACCTTTCGGCGGTGACGAAGGGCGGGGCGCCGGTGGTGGCGCAGCTTGCCAACAGCGGCGGCTCGGACGCCATCCAGCTTACCAGCGGCGATGCCGGCGCCATCGCCCGGTTCGCCGATATCTACGGCCACATGCGCGGCGGTCTTCTGAATGTCCGCCTGCGCGAGACGGCCGGCAGCGGCTGGCGCGGTTCCGTCGACGTGCGCAACTTCTCGCTCGTCGGGGAGGAGCGGCTGCGCTCCCTCGTCTCGACGCCGGCCGGCGAGAGCGGGCGCAGCCTCAACGAGGCGGTGCGCCGCGAGATCGACGTCAGCGCTGTGAAATTCTCCCGCGGTTTTGCCCAGGTGCGTACCGGCGGCGGCGCGCTCAGCCTCGAAAACGGCGTGGTGCGCGGCGAAACCGTCGGCGCAACCTTCCAGGGCACGGTGCGCGACGCCAACGGCCACACGGACATGACCGGCACCTTCATGCCGGCCTACGGCCTCAACCGGCTGTTCGCCGAACTGCCGCTGATCGGCATCATCCTCGGCAACGGCAACGACCGCGGCCTGATCGGCATCACCTTCAAGCTCTCCGGCCCCTTCGACAAGCCGAAGCTGACGATCAACCCGCTGTCGATCATCGCCCCCGGTGTCTTCCGCAACATCTTCGAATTCCAGTGAGGCTGGCGGCCCGCAGGTGGACGTCGAGCTGTTGGCAAAGCCCTCAAACTTCTCCTGTGTCATGGTCGGGCTTGACCCGACCATCCACACCCCGCTGAAAAGAATGGATCCTCGGGTCAGGCCCGAGGATGACGGAGTGCTTGGAGCGACGTCTGTTATCAAACTGAAGGCCGCCTGGAGGGGCCTTCAGTTTCGTTTGCCCGGTCAGGCCGGGCGCACCAGGATGTGCTTCTTCTTGCCCAGCGACAGCTTGACGACGCCGTCGGCGGAGACGTCGGCGGTGCCGACGAGGCGGCGCTCGTCGGAGACAGCGGCGTCGTTGATGCGCACCGCGCCACCCTGCACATGGCGGCGCGCTTCGCCGTTGGAGGCGGCAAGGCCGGCCTTGACGACGAGGCTGAGAAGGCCGATGCCGGCCTCAAGTTCAGCCGTGGCGACGTCGATCGACGGCAGGTTCTCGGCGATCGCGCCCTCCTCGAAGGTCTTGCGCGCGGTTTCGGCGGCCTGTTCGGCGGCTTCGCGGCCGTGCAGCATCGCGGTCACTTCGGTCGCAAGAATCTTCTTCACCTCGTTGATCTCGGCGCCGCCGAGCGCGGAGAGCCGGGCGATCTCGTCCATCGGCAGCGTCGTGTAGAGCTTGAGGAAGCGCGAGACGTCGGCGTCCTCCGTGTTGCGCCAGTACTGCCAGAAATCATAGGCCGACAGCATGTCCGGGTTGAGCCAGACGGCGCCGGAGAGCGACTTGCCCATCTTGGCGCCCGATGCGGTGGTCAGCAGCGGCGAGGTCATCGCGTAGAGCTGCGGCGTGCCCATGCGGTGGCCGAGGTCGATGCCGTTGATGATGTTGCCCCACTGGTCCGAGCCGCCCATCTGCAGGCGCACGTCGTAGCGCTTGTTGAGCTCGACGAAGTCGTAGGCCTGCAGGATCATGTAGTTGAATTCGAGGAAGGACAGCGACTGCTCGCGCTCGAGGCGCATCTTCACGCTGTCGAAGGACAGCATGCGGTTGACCGAGAAGTGGCGGCCGACATCGCGCAGGAATTCGAGGTAGTTGATGCCGAGCAGCCAGTCGGCGTTGTTGATCATCAACGCGTCCTTCGGGCCTTCGCCATAGGTGAGGTAGCTCGAAAAGACCTTCTTGATGCTGGCGATGTTGCTGTCGATCGTCTCCGGCGTCATCAGCTGGCGCGCCTCGTCCTTGAAGGACGGGTCGCCGACCATGCCGGTGCCGCCGCCCATCAGCGAGATCGGCCGGTGGCCGGTCTTCTGGAACCAGTGCAGCAGCATGATCTGGATGAGGCCGCCGGCATGGAGGCTCGGCGCGGTCGGATCGAAGCCGATATAGGCCGTCACGGTTTCCTTGGCGAGAAGGTCGTCGAGGCCGGTTTCATCGGAGATCTGGTGGATGAAGCCGCGCTCTTTCAGCGTGCGAAGGAAATCGGATTTGAATTCGGACATGGCCTGTCTCTCTTGCCGGGATGCTTTGGGCGGGATGTTTGCGGCCGGACATAATTTTCCGGCGGACCGCCGGGCGTTTAGCACTGTTTCACCGCATAATCACTTCAAAAGTGATTCTGGAGCGGACGGCATGACGGGACTGCGAACGGCGATCGGTCTGATGAGCGGCACGAGCCTCGACGGCATCGACGTGGCGCTGCTGCGCACGGACGGCAAGGCCGTCGTGGAGCGCGGCCCCTCGATGGGCCGGCCCTATGACGCCGCCTTCCGCCGGCGCCTGCAAGGCGCGCTGGAAACGGCAAAGGCCATCGGCGAGCGGACGGAGCGTCCCGGCGACCTGGCCGAGATCGAGCGCGACCTGACGCTGCGCCACGGCGAGGCCGTGCGCGCCTTCCTTGCGGAAAACGGCTTGAAGCCGGCCGATATCGACGTCGTCGGCTTCCACGGCCAGACCGTGCTGCACCGGCCGGATGCCGGCCTGACGGTGCAGCTCGGCGACGGCGGGCTGCTGGCGCGCGAGACCGGCATCGACGTGGTCCACGACATGCGGGCGAACGACATGGCGCATGGCGGGCAGGGCGCGCCGCTCATTCCCGCCTATCACGCCGCGCTCGCCGCCGGTCTTTCGGACGCTGCCGGCAAGGCCGTCGTCTTCGTCAATATCGGCGGCATCTCCAACATCACCTTCATCGGCGCCGAGGGCACGATCGTCGCCTATGACAGCGGCCCCGGCAACACGCTGATCGACCAGTGGGTCGAGGCCCATGCGGGCATTCCCTACGACCAGGGCGGCATGATCGCCTCGGAGGGCCGCATCGATCCCGGCCTTGCCGAACGCTATCTCGGCCATGCCTTCTTCACCGATCCGGTGCGCCGCTCGCTCGACCGTAACGATTTCTCCCCGCCGTCGGGCGCGGAGGCGAGCCTGGAGGACGGCGCGCGCACGCTGGCCCATGTCACGGCCGCCGCCGTCATCCGCTCCGCCCGCCACCTGCCGGAGCGACCGAAGCTCTATGTCGTGTGCGGCGGCGGCCGGCTCAACCGGGTGATCATGGACGACCTTGCGGCGCTCGCCGAGACGGAGGGGGCGGAGGTGGTGGCGGCCGAGGCGGTCGGCCTTGACGGCGACAGCATGGAGGCGGAGGCCTGGGCCTATCTCGCCGTCCGCTCGCTCGGCGGCCTGCCGCTCACTTTCCCGGGCACGACCGGCGTCAACGCACCCGTGACCGGCGGCCTGCTGCGCAAACACGATGCCTGCGATTAACGGTTTCTTCGCGGGCGTCTTCTAGGGTTGATCGGGATCGTTCCGGGGCGCTTTTGAACGGAACGGCCTTTTGTGTTGCTTGGGATGACCAATGAGTGGCGCGGGCTTCCTGCTGGCGGTGAACTTCCTTATCGCGCAGTGTTTCTGCATGTTCTTCCTGGCGGTGTCCGCCCGGAGCCGCAACCGCGTCGCCGCGCGCTGGTTTGCCGCCACCTATGCTGTCGCCTCGCTTTCCGCCATCTTCGAATTCCTCGTCGCCTATGTGCCGCCGATGAAACTGTGGGCGATCCTCGCCTTCGCCGCCATGCTCGGCGGCATGCTGATGCTGCGCGTCGGTGTCGGCCATCTCTACGGCCTTCGCACGAACCGCTGGGTCCTGGCGGGGATCTTCCTCGCCTTCGTCGCGTTCGACTACGTCATCTACGACCTGCCGCGCGGCACGATCGCCCACGCATTTTCCTACCAGATGCCTTTCGCGGTGGCGCTCGGCATGAGCGCCTTCGCCGTCTGGCGCGCGCGCCCGGCAAGCTTCGTCGACAGGGCGCTCATCGTCCTCCTCGTGCTGACCAGCGCGCATTTCCTGGCAAAGGCGCTCGCGGCCGTGCTCGCCGGCGCGGGCAACACGGCGAAGGACTATCTCGCCAGCCAGTTCGCACTCGTCTCGCAGAGCATGGGCGCCGTGCTGATCGTCACGGTCGGCCTGATGCTGCTCTGCGTCCTCGTGCTGGAGATCGTCGCGGAGGAGAAGGGCAATGCGGAGGTCGACCCGCTGTCCGGCATCCTCAACCGTCGCGGTTTCGACAACCGTATCGACCAGCTGCTGGCCGGCGCCGGGCCGCACGGCCTCATCCTGTGCGACATCGATCATTTCAAGGCGGTCAACGACACCTACGGCCACCAGGGCGGCGACAGCGCCATCCGCGCCTTCGGCGAGGCCTTGAGCGTGGCGGCCCCGCCGGGTGCGCTCGTCGCGCGCATCGGCGGCGAGGAATTCGCCCTCTTCCTGCCGAACACCGGCCGGGAGGCGGCGCTGCTCTTCGCCCAGACCCTGCGCGCCACCCGCGCCGCCGCAACCATTCCCGGCCTGCCGCCGGCCGCGCGCATCACCGCCAGCTTCGGCGTCGCCGAGGTGACGCGCGGCGAACCGCTGCGTTTTGCCATGCGCCGGGCGGACGACGCGCTCTATGCGGCCAAGAATGCCGGGCGGGACTGCGTGCGCGAGGCGGAACCGCCCGCGGCGGTGCTGGAAGTCGTCCGGCGCGCGCATTGAGGGCAAAAAAAAGCCCGGTGGGACACACCGGGCTTCCTGCTGTTTCTGGCTCGGCCTGTCAGCGGATGCGCTTGGCGGCCGGTTCCGGCGTCAGCTCGCCGGCGAGGCGCCGGTCGAGATAGTCCTCGCATTCGGCCATCAGCGTTTCCGTCTGGCCGTTGAAGAAATGGTTGGCGCCCGGCACCAGGCGGTGCGTGATCAAGATGCCCTTCTGCGTCTTCAGCTTCTCGACGAGGCCGTTGACGTCCTTCTCCGGCGCCACCTTGTCGGAATCGCCGTTGATGATGAGACCCGACGACGGGCAGGGGGCGAGGAACGAGAAGTCGTAGATGTTCGGCTGCGGCGCGATCGACATGAAGCCTTCGATCTCCGGGCGGCGCATCAGGAGCTGCATGCCGATCCAGGCGCCGAAGGAATAGCCGGCGACCCAGCAGCTCTTCGAATCGGGATGCAGGCTCTGCACCCAGTCGAGCGCGGAGGCCGCATCCGAAAGTTCGCCCGCACCATGGTCGAATTCGCCCTGGCTGCGGCCGATGCCGCGGAAATTGAAGCGCAGCGTGGTGAAGCCGCGTTTCTGGAACATGTAGAAGAGCTGGTAGACGATCTGGTTGTTCATCGTGCCGCCGAACTGCGGGTGCGGGTGCAGGATGATGGCGATCGGCGCGCTCTTTTGCTTCGAAGGCTGATAGCGGCCTTCGAGGCGGCCAGCGGGTCCGTTGAAGATAATTTCGGGCATTGGCTCTCCGGGAGTGTTCCTGGTTCGAATCTTGGTTTCAGATCGCGATCAGTCTTGACGAAAGCAGTCAGCTTTTCTAGAACCTAGTTTAGAACCATTCGAAA
>CAMLOC010000011.1 GCA_946481465.1 uncultured Shinella sp.
GCTCGTCCTGACCGGTCGCGCCGACGCGACGATCAACGACAGCCTATCCTTCCTCGACTTCAAGAAGCACAAGCCCGACGCCAACGTGAAGATCGCCGCGGAGCAGGAAAACGCCGACTATTCCGGCGTCATCATCCGCAAGGGCGAGCCGGAGCTTCTGGAAGCGATCAACAAGGCGCTGGTCGACATCAAGGCGGACGGCACCTACCAGGCGATCGCCGACAAGTATTTCGGCCAGGACGTGTCGAAGTAATCGAAAGCCGCCGCTTTCGCGGTGGCCCGTTCCTGCCCTATAGATGAGACGACCGACTGGCCGGAGGCCCCTCCGGCCAGTCGCATTTCGGAGGGTTTCCCGTGCCGCCGTGGCTTCAACTGATGCTGGATTCGCTTGCGCCCCTTTTGTGGGCGGCGCTCGTCTTCACCATTCCGCTCACCCTCGCCTCCTTCGTGCTCGGGCTGGCGCTCGGCCTTCTGACGGCCATCGCACGACTGTTCGGCCCGCGCCCGCTCGTCGCCGTCGCCCGCTTCTATGTCTGGGTGATCCGCGGCACGCCGCTCCTGGTGCAGCTCTTCGTCATCTTCTACGGCCTGCCAAGCATCGGCATCCTGCTCGATGCCTTCCCGGCCGCCCTCATCGGCTTCACGCTGAATGTCGGGGCCTATACGTCGGAGATCATCCGCGCCGTCATCGCCTCCGTGCCGCGCGGCCAGTGGGAAGCGGCCTATTCGATCGGCATGAGCTGGTCGCAGGCCATGCGCCGCACCATCCTGCCGCAGGCGACGCGCGTCGCCGTGCCGCCGCTCTCCAACACCTTCATCTCGCTGGTGAAAGACACCTCGCTCGCCGCCGCCGTCACGGTGCCGGAACTGTTCCAGACGGCCCAGCGCATCGTCGCCACGACCTACGAACCGCTGATCCTCTATATCGAGGCGGCGCTGATCTATCTGGCGCTGAGTTCCGTCCTCTCGGCCCTGCAGGTCCGGCTGGAAAGGCGTTTCGCCCGCTATGGCGGCTTCCTGGAGGCCCGCACATGATCGAGCTCGGCCATATCGAAAAGCGCTTCGGCGACAACCATGTGCTGCGCGACATCAGCCTTGCCCTGCCCGAGGGCACGGTGACGGCGCTGGTCGGCCCGTCCGGCGGCGGCAAGAGCACGCTGCTGCGCTGCATCAACCTGCTCGAGACGCCGACCTCCGGCTCGATCAAGCTCGGCAGCGAGAACATCGATTTCGCGCCAGGCCGCAAGGTCGGCTGGGACGCGGTGCAGAAATTGCGCCGCCAGACCGGCATGGTCTTCCAGAATTTCCAGCTCTTCCCGCACCAGACGGCCATCGCCAACGTGATGGAAGGCCTCGTCACCGTCCTCAAATGGCCCAACGACAAGGCGCGCGCCCGCGCAATGGAGTTGCTCGAGAAGGTCGGCATGGCGCACAAGGCCGATGCCTGGCCGGCGACGCTGTCGGGCGGCCAGCAGCAGCGCGTCGCCATCGCCCGCGCGCTTGCCCCCTCGCCGCGCGTCCTGCTCTGCGACGAGCCGACCTCCGCGCTCGACCCCGAGCTTGCCGAAGAGGTGGTCGAGGTGCTGGGCCGGCTTGCCCGCGAGGGCACGACCATGGTCATGGCAACGCATGACCTGCGCCTCGCCTCGCGCGTTGCCGATACGGTCGTCTTCCTCGATGGCGGCGTCATCGTCGAAGAGGGGCCGCCCCGCGCCATCTTCTCCGCGCCGAAGCGCGAACGCACGAAGAAATTCATCGCCTCGCTCAGCGCACCGCAGAGCTACGACATCTGAAACACACGTTGGCTCACGTTACGGTAGCAAGGAATTCCGGTGCCCGGCAGTTGCATCGGACAGGCGATTCAAGCACAGTGACGGGATATGCGTATCTCGCCATGCCCCGGCATGTCCAACAGGGGAGAAAGCCTCATGAACAAGAAAACACCGAACCCGATCGACGTTTTCGTCGGTTCCCGCGTCCGCCTGCGCCGGCTGATGGTGGGCATGAGCCAGGAAGCCCTCGCCGACCGCCTCGGCGTCACCTTCCAGCAGGTACAGAAATACGAGAAGGGCACCAACCGCATCAGCGCCAGCCGCCTGCAGGCGATCGCCGAAGTGTTCCGCGTCCCGCCGAGCTTCTTCTTCCAGGACGAGGACAGCACCATGCCGGCCGCCGGCGCCGGGCACGAGACGGGCGACGTCTCCACCTTCGTCTCCTCCAAGGAAGGCCTCGATCTCAACCGCGCCTTCCTGAAGATCGACGATGCGGGCGTGCGCAAGTCGATCATCGCGCTGGCGACCGCGCTTTCCAAGGCGAGCGCCGCCGCCGAAGCCGGCGAACGCGCGGACAGCGCGCCGGAACTGCGGATCTGACCCCTTATGCCGGCACGGCTGCAGACGCTCGGCCATCTGCGCCTGCTCGACGAGGGCGGCAATGACATCGTCTTTCCCGAAAAGGCGCTTTTGATCCTCTGCTACCTCCTGGCGCGCGGCATGAACGACATGCCGCGGGCGGATGCGGCGAACCTCTTCTGGGACGATGCCAACAGCGCCGCCGCCTTCGCCAACCTGCGGCAGACCGTTTCGCGGACCCAGAAGCGCCAGCGGGAACTGGGCCGGACCTATCTCACCTTCACCGACACCATGATCGCACTCGGGCAGGACGCCGTCGAAAGCGATATGGAGGCGATGCGCGAGGGCGCGGACCTTGCCGTGCTCGCCGCCGCCCTGACCGACGACTTCCTCAAATATGTGAAAGCCGGCAACCGGGCGCTCTCGAGCTGGATCGTGCTGCAGCGGGCCGCGCATATGGCCCTCCTGAGGGGCGCGCTGCTCAAGCCCGGCGCATCCGGGGGCACCGGCGCACGGCAGGTCCACACCACCGCCGCCCTGCGCCTTCTGGAAAACAACCCGGACGACGACGAGGTGCGCACCGTGCTGACCGGCCGGCCGGCGGCGCCCGCAGGCCTCATGACCTTGCAGCCGCACGCACACATGCCGGCGCCACAGGGATCGGAGGTCACGCTTGGCCGGCCGAACCCGCCGCGCGTCGTGCTGCTGCCGCCGGTCACGGCGCTCGCCGCCCGGGCCGCCGCCCGCTTCGGCGAAGCGCTGATCGAGGACGTGACGATCGGGCTCTGCGCCCTGCGGTCCATTTCGATCATCGCTCCGCACACCGCCGCGCAGATCTCGCTCCAGGCCGACAGGGCCGCCACCTACGAGCGCCACAAGATCAGCTATATCCTGGAAACGCGGCTGCGCGACGAGGGCCATCACCACACGCTCTTCGCCCAGCTCATCTTCTTCGGCAGCGACGAGGTGATCTGGGCCGACCGCTTCCCGCTTTCCGCCGAGGGCCTTGCCCGCTCGCGGCAGATGATCGCCCACCAGATCGCCGGGGCGATCGCCACCGAGATCGAGCGCAACGAACTGGTACGCGGCGACTATGAACAGGATGCCGACGCCTACCGCAGCTTCCTTATCGGCCAGGGCCAGTTGAAGAACCTCGACCTGCGCGACATTCGCCGCGCCCGCAAGAGCTTTCGCGAGGCTCTGCAGGTCAACAGCGGCTTCGCCCCGGCGATCGGCGGCCTGGCACGCACCTATTTCCTCGAATGGCTGCTGACGGCGCGCGGCGATGCCGACCTCCTGCGCCAAGCCGAGCATTTCGCGGAGGAAACCATCCGCATCGACGAGCGCCTGCCCTCGGGATACCGCGAACTCGGCGTGGTCAAGCTCTATGCCCGCCAGTTCGACGAAAGCACCGCCTATCTCGACCGCGCCGAGGCGCTGAGCCCGCATTATGCCAATGTCATCGCGAGCTATGCCGACACGCTGGTGCAGGCCTCACGGCCGGATATCGGCCTGAAGAAGATCGAGCACGCGATCGAGCTCAATCCGCTGCCGCCGGACGAATATTTCTGGACCGCGGCAGGTGCCGCCTACGGGCTCGGCAAATATGAGGAAGCCCTATCCTACATAAGCCGGATGAAGGACAAGGAACCCGTACACCGCATATCGGCTGCCTCCTGGGCCATGCTCGGGGACCTCAAGAAGGCCCGGCTGTTCGTGCGCCGCGCCTACAAAAGCAACCCGAATTTCGACCTCGAATCTTGGATTGCGATCATACCTTTCAAGGAGGAGTGGCAGAGACAGCACTATTACGAAGGCCTTAAAAGAGCAGGGTTTTGATCAACTGAGAAAAAGGGAGAATGGACATGGCAAAAATCGTTGTTCTAGGAGTTGAGGGAGAGGACGCTCTCTGGGTCGCAGATCTTGATGCAGGCACAGTTACACAGATCAGCGCGCCGGTTAGCGGTCCTCTGAAAGCAGGCGACGATTTGCGAAAGGCCGGCGCAACTATTACCGCGGGTGTCAATTTCGCCGTACGCGCACCAGCTAACGCCACGGCAGACAACTTGTCAGATTTGTCCGGCGGCTTCTACGACACGTAATCCAGCAGCTTTGCCGGCATCTAACTCAGTTTCTAAGAAGAAGGATGCCGGCAATAACACAGTCCCTGGCGACGAAGCCTGGGAGACCTAGCATCCTTAATTTCAACCAACCTGGGAGTAATGGAAATGTCGAAAATCGTCGTTCTCGGACTTGAAGGTGAAAATGGGTTGTGGGTCGCCGACCTGGAAGCAGGCACCGTTACGGCTGTTGCGTCCGATGTCGCCGATGATCTGCGCAAGACCGGCAAGATCGCGTCGCGTGGTATCAGTTTTGCAGCTGTAGCCGAAACGGTGGATCCGCTCTCCAGCGGTATCTACGATAAATGAACAGACAACGGTTCAACCCATGATCCTTTATTCGGATCGCATCTGCGGCCCGGATGAGACCTGGAGCCGGATCGAGGCGCTTCTGCCTCGGTTCGGCATTACGCGGCTTTCTCGCCTGACCGGGCTCGATTCGATCGGTATCCCCGTGTGGAACGCCGTCAGCCCCAATGCCCGTTCGATCGTCATCAACCAGGGCAAGGGCATCACCGATATCGACGCCAAGGTCTCCGCCGCCATGGAAGCCCTTGAACGGGCGGTCGCCGGTGAGCCGCTTGTTCCGGCACGCTTCGCCGCGCGGCGTGACTTTGCGGCGGCGGGAGAACTCTGCCTGCCGCTCGATATTTTCATTGCAAGTGGACAAGCCTTCCTTTCAGAGGACGAAAACATCGACTGGCTCGCGGGGCGCGACATCGTGACCGATGAGACTGTCTGGGTGCCGCGCGCCGCCGTCTGCCTCGACAGGACCGTTCACACCCCTCGGTTCTGGCAATCCTCCGACGGTCTCGCCTCCGGCAATTCCGAGACCGAAGCGGCCCTGCACGGTCTGCTGGAGCGCATTGAGCGGGACGCCGACCGCCTATGGCGGCTGCTGCCGCGTCAGCGCCGCCTTGCGAGCGCTATCGATCCCGCCGATTTCGCCGACCCCGTCATAAATGACCTCACCGGCCGCTTCGAGGCTGCGCGGCTTGAATTCCGCCTCTTCGACATCACCAGCGATCTCGCCATCCCCACCTATGCCGCCGTGCTCGGCGACACTGGCCTGCGTGATAAGAAAGCGCCGCGCTACCATGATGCGACGATCGGCTACGGCACACATCCCGTCGCCGTCCGCGCCGTTATCCGCGCGCTTACGGAGGTCGCCCAATCGCGCCTCACCTATATCAGCGGCGCGCGCGACGACCTCTTCGCCGAGACCTTCATCCGCCCGCTCGCCCCGGAGACCGTCGCCCTCTTCGACGCCGCGCCGGGACGGGCGAAAAGCCATCCGGCACCAGGCGGCGATGCTGCCGCACTGCTCGCGTACTGTCTCGAAAAACTCGCTGTGTCAGGCATCAATCCCATCATTGCCGTGCCGCTTGGTGGCGCCACGCTGCCCATCGCAGTGGTCAAGATGATCGTGCCGACGCTCGAAAGCCCGGAGGGCGCGCGCCGTCATGCCGTCGGCACCCGTGCACTCTCTCGTATGCTGTTCCCGACCCTATGAAGATTCTCTTCGCCGGCCCTAGCCTACCTGACGCCGCCGCCCTTGCGGGCGATGCCGTAACGGTCCGCCCACCCGCGGTGCACGGCGATGTATTGGCCGCCATACGGGAGGGTGCGACGGCGATCGGCATCGTCGACGGCAATTTCGAGCATGTGGCCCCCGTCTGGCACAAGGAAATCCTCTACGCGCTGGACCAGGGCGTCGCCGTTCTCGGCGCGGCCAGCATGGGGGCGCTGCGCGCTGCCGAATGCGACGCGTTCGGCATGGTCGGCATCGGCCGCATCTACGAGGACTATGCCTGCGGCCGGCGCATGGACGATGCGGACGTCGCCCTGTTGCACGGACCCGCCGAACTTGGCTATCCCGCCCTCTCCCTTCCCCTCGTCAACGTCGAGGCGACCCTCGATCGGCTGGAGGCGGAGGGAACCGTTGACAAGCATCGGATATCGATGCTCCGCGCCGCGGCGGCGGGGCTCTTCTACAAGGAACGGACCTGGCCTGCGATCATCGAACGGATCGAAACGGCACAGGAGAGGAAATCGCTTCTGCAACTTTTCCTCGCAACAGCCGTCGACCAGAAGCGTGCGGACGCCCTCGCCCTCGTGCACGCCCTCAAAGATTTCGACGCAAAACCCCCTGAAAAACAGGGAAACTGGACATTCCGGGCGACATCGCTCTGGCGCACCCTCGCCGATCAACCCGAAACCTGAAAGGGCGCGCGGTTTCCCATTCCGCGTGTGTCACGCTCGAGTCACGCGCGCAGCTTCGGAGTCACGCCTATACTTCGCCTCAGGGGTTGAAAGCGAGCATGGCTCGAGGGGGCACAGGACATGAAAATTGAGACCATCGAAACCGAGGACAAGGGCACGGAACTGATGGCGCTGGCGCGGCTTGTCGCATTCGCGCTGGAATCGGCCAAGTCGCTGAATGCCGAGGTCGCCGAATTCTGCCTGGACAAGGCACTGCATGCGGTGCTGGAGCAGATCGACGAGCCTTCGCGCATGGCGCTGACATCGAGCGATATCGTTCTGATGAACCGGTCGCCGCTCTGCTGACCGGGCGGATGAGCCGGCCTACCGGCTGCAAGTCTGGAGCATTTCCGGCAAACTCCGGTTCACCGGAAACGCTCTAGATTCTTGTTTTTACCGCATTATCCGGCGCCGAAGCGATCTCGCTCCGGCTGGAAATGCTCTAGCCGCCGTCGTCCTCCGCGGCGCTGATCGTGCCGGCGGCCCGAACCTGCGGGCCGCCGCCGATCTTCCCGCAATTCTCCGATTGCGAAACGAAAACACACGGTTGCACTGATCGCGGAACTCTGAAAGGTTCTCTTCTCGAAAAACGCCCCGAAAACGGGGCCGACGGAAAGAGGGAGAACAGCATGCGGAAGTTTCTGGCGGGCGGCGTGGCCGCTCTCGCGATGGTGACGGCGGGCATCGCCCATGCCGAACCGGTGAAGATCGGCGTCATCACGACGCTGTCGGGCGGCGGCGCGGGCCTCGGCATCGACATGCGCGACGCCTTCCAGCTCGCCATCAAGCAATCCGGCAACAGCGAGATCGAACTCGTCGTGGAAGACGACGCGCAGAAGCCGGAACTCGCCGTTCAGATCGCAGAGAAGATGATCCAGAGCGACAAGGTGGACCTGATGACGGGCATCATCTGGTCGAACCTCGCCATGGCCGTGGTGCCGAACGCGGTGGCGCAGGACGTCATCTACCTCTCGCCCAATGCCGGCCCGTCGGCGCTCGCCGGCGCGAACTGCCATGCGAACTATTTCAACGTCGCCTACCAGAACGACAACTTCCACGAGGCGATGGGCGAATACGACAACAAGGACTACAAGAAGACCTTCATCCTGGCGCCGAACTACCCGGCCGGCAAGGACGCGTTGACCGGCTTCAAGCGCTACTACAAGGGCGAGCTCGCCGGCGAGGTCTATACCCAGGTCGGCCAGACGGACTATGCCGCCGAGATCGCGGAGATCCGCGCCTCCGGCGCCGATTCCGTCTACTTCTTCCTGCCCGGCGGCATGGGCATCGCCTTCATGAAGCAATATGCCCAGTCGGGCGTTTCCATCCCCGTCACCGGGCCCGGCTTCTCCTTCAGCCAGGACGTGCTGCCGGCGATCGGCGATGCCGCGCTCGGCGTCAAGAATTCCGGCACCTGGGCCAAAGACCTCGACAACCCGGCCAACAAGGCCTTCGTCGAGGCGTTCCAGAAGGAATACAATCGCCTGCCCTCGATCTATGCCGCACAGAGCTGGGACACGGCCAACCTCATCCTCTCGGCCATCGGCAAGGCCAGCGTGAAGGACAAGGATGCCTTCCGCGCCGCGCTGAAGGCGGCGGATTTCGCCTCCGTGCGCGGAAAATTCAAGTTCAACACGAACAACCATCCGATCCAGGACATCTATGTCACCGAGGTCGTGAAGGAAGGCGACGTGCTGACCAACAAGATCATCGCCACCGCCTTCACCGATCACGGCGACGCCTACGCCGACAAGTGCTCGATGTAATCCGCGACCGGACATCCGCCTTCGGGCGGATGTCCCCGCATGACCTTCCGGACCGGCCATCTTGTCCTTCGCCCTCCTGATCGAACAGTTCCTGAACGGGCTCCAGCTCGGCGTGATGCTGTTCCTCATCGCCGCCGGCCTGACGCTGATCTTCGGCGTGATGGGGCTGATCAACCTTGCCCACGGCGCGCTCTACATGGTCGGCGCCTTCGCCTGCGCCGCGGTCGCCGCCGCGACCGGCTCCTTCTGGCTCGGGCTCGTCGCGAGCCTTGCGGCCGCCGCCGCCGCGGGGGCGCTGATGGAGGTCGCCATCATCCGCAGGCTCTATGCCCGCGACCATCTCGACCAGGTGCTCGCCACCTTCGCGCTGATCCTCATCTTCTCCGAGGGCACGCGCTGGCTCTTCGGCTCCTTTCCGCTCTATCTCGACATACCGCCGCTGCTGCAGGGCGCCGTGACGCTGCCCGGCGGCGGGCAATATCCGCTCTACCGCCTCGCCATCATCGGCGTCGGCATCGCCGTCGCCATCGGCCTTTACCTCCTGATCGGCCGCACGCGGCTCGGCATGCGCATCCGCGCCGGCGAATCCGACCGGGAGATGATCGCCGCGCTCGGCGTCGACATCCGCTCGCTCTACACGATCGTCTTCGCCTTCGGCGCGGCGCTCGCCGGCCTTGCCGGCGCGCTCGTCGGCGCGCTGCAATCGGTGCAGGTCGGCATGGGCGAACCGGCGCTGATCCTCGCCTTCGTGGTCATCGTCATCGGCGGCATCGGCTCCATCAAGGGGGCGCTGATCGGCGCGGTCCTCGTCGGCCTCGTCGATACGATGGGCCGTTTCCTGCTGCCCAAGGCGCTCGCGCTGGTGATGCCGGCGACCGAGGCCGGTCCCGTCGGTGCCGCGCTCGCCTCCATGCTCATCTATATCGTCATGGCGCTGATCCTCGCCTTCCGGCCGAGCGGCCTCTTCTCGGCGAGGGCCTGAGGCATGACGGCCCGCGAAACCACGGTCAACCTCCTCCTCGTCCTCCTGCTGCCGGCCGTCGCGCTCGCGGCGCTCCTCACCGGCGAGGTCTTCTACATCACGCTTGCGACCCGCGTCGCGATCCTGGCGCTGGCGGCCGTCGGGCTCAACATCGCGCTCGGGCTCGGCGGCCTCGTCTCCTTCGGCCATGCCGCCTTCTTCGGCCTCGGCGGCTATGCGGCCGGCGTTTTGGCGACGCACGCCTTCAACATGGAGCCCGTCGCCTTCGGCCTGCCGGGCACGACGTCCATGCCGGTGATCTGGCTCGTCGCGATCCTGCTGTGCGGCCTCGTGGCGCTGCCGATCGGCCTCGTCAGCCTGCGCACGTCCGGCGTCTACTTCATCATGATCACGCTCGCCTTCGCGCAGATGATCTATTATTTCGCCATCTCCTGGCCGGCCTATGGCGGCGAGGACGGCCTGTCGCTTTCCATGCGCAACGGCTTTCCCGGCCTCAACACGGCAAGGCCCTTCCCCTATTTCGCCGTCGTCTTCGTGCTGTTGCTTGCGGGCCTTCTCCTCTTCCATCGCCTGCGGGCCTCCCGCTTCGGCGCGGCGCTGGAGGCTGCGCGGCAGAACCCGGCAAGGCTCGCCGCCATCGGCATCTCGCCCTTCACGATCCGCCTCGTCGCCTTCGTGCTCTCGGCTGCGATCACCGGCCTTGCAGGTGCGCTCTTTGCCGATCTCAACCGCTTCGTCAGCCCTTCCATGCTGTCTTGGCATATGTCCGGCGAATTGATCGTGCTGATCATCCTCGGCGGCAAGAGCCGCCTGTTCGGCCCGCTGGCCGGGGCAACGCTCTATGTCCTCTTCGAATATGCGCTGGGCGGCCTGACGGAGCGCTGGCAGTTCTTCCTCGGCCTCGTCCTCCTCGCCGTTGTCTTCTTCGCGCGCGGCGGGCTGCTCGGCTTTCTGGCCGGGAGGCCGCGCCATGGCTGAACCTGTCCTCGAAGTCAAAGATCTCGAAAAATCCTTCGGCGCGCTGAAGGCGACGAACGGCGCCAGCCTCGATCTCAGGCCCGGCGAGATCCACGCCCTGATCGGCCCCAACGGGGCGGGCAAGAGCACGCTGATCAACCAGATCTCCGGCGCGCTCGCCCCCGATGCCGGCAGCATCCGCTTCCTTGGCACGGACGTCACCGCGCTCGACACGGCGCGGCGCGCCCGCATGGGCCTTGCCCGCACCTTCCAGATCTCCTCGCTCGCCCAGGAGTTTTCCGCGCTGCGCAACGTCATGCTCGCCGTGCAGGCGCGGCAGGGAACGAGCCTGCGCTTCTTCCGCCCCGTGACGCGCGACACCGCGCTCACCGAACCGGCGATGCAGATGCTGTCACGCGTCGGCCTTGCCGATCGGGCCAACATTCCCGCCGCGGCGCTCTCCCACGGCGAACGCCGGCAACTGGAGATCGCCGTGGCGCTGGCGATGGAGCCGAAGGCCTTCCTGCTCGACGAGCCGATGGCCGGCATGGGGCCGGAAGGCTCCAAGGCGCTGACCGGCTTTCTCGACGGGCTGCGCCGGGAAGCGCCGATCCTGCTGGTGGAGCACGACATGGACGCGGTCTTCGCGCTCGCCGATCGCGTGTCCGTGCTGGTCTACGGCCGCATCATCGCGACGGGCAGCGTCAGCGAGATCCGCAACGACCCCGAGGTGCGCCGGGCCTATCTGGGAGAGCCCGCATGAGCCTGCTCGTCCTCGAGGAAATCGAGACCTTCTACGGTGCCTCGCAGGCGCTGTTCGGCGTGTCGCTCGCCGTGGGCGAAGGCGAGGTGGTAGCGCTGATGGGGCGCAACGGCATGGGCAAGACGACGACGATCCGCTCGATACTCGGCCTGACGCCGGCGCGTGCCGGCCGCATCGCCTTCGACGGCAAGGTCGTGACTGCGCTCCTGCCGCACCGCATCGCCCGCCTCGGCATCGGCCTCGTGCCCGAGGGGCGCCGCTGCTTCGCCAACCTGACGGTCGAGGAGAACCTCATCGCCTCCGCCCGGCGCGGCGCCTGGACGCGGGCGAAGGTCATCGATCTCTTTCCGCGGCTCGGCGAGCGGCTGGGGCAATATGCCGACACGCTGTCCGGCGGCGAGCAGCAGATGCTGGCGATCGGCCGCGCGCTGATGACCAATCCGAAGCTCCTCATCCTCGACGAGGCGACCGAGGGGCTGGCGCCGGTGATCCGGCAGGATATCTGGGCGGCGATCCGGCGGCTGAAGGCGGAAGGCCAGGCGATCCTCGTCGTCGACAAGACGCTTTCGGAACTCCTGCCGCTCACCGACCGCTGCTGCGTGCTGGAAAAGGGCCGCACCGTGTTTTCCGGTCCGCCGCCAGCCTTTACCCGCGACCTGCAGGACCGCTATCTCGGCGTTTAGGAAGGAAGGACCGCATGTTCGGCTACAGGATCACCGACTGGGACGACGCCTATGAGAACGGCGGCAACATTCCGGGCGGCACCCGCTGGCCAGCCGCCTGGGTGGAACCGGCAGAGCGGATGCGCGCGACGCTGGCCGCCGAAGGCCGGGCAAGGCTCGACCTTGCCTATGGCGAAGGCGAGCGCAACCGCCTCGACCTCTTCCTGCCCGAGGGCGCGCCGCGCGGCCTCGTCGTCTATGTGCACGGCGGCTTCTGGCTGCGGCTCGACAAAAGCTTCTGGTCGCATCTTGCCGCCGGTCCCCTCGCCCACGGCTACGCCGTCGCCATGCCCTCCTACACGCTCTGCCCGGCCATCCGCATCGGCGGCATCGTGCGGGATGTCGCGGCGGCGATCGAAACGGCCGCGGGCCTGGTCGCCGGCGACCTCCGCCTGATCGGCCATTCGGCGGGCGGCCAGCTCGTCAGCCGCATGGTATCACAAGCCTCGCCGCTTTCCACGGTGACGCTCGCGCGCATCCGCCATGTCCTCTCCCTCTCCGGCCTGCACGACCTGCGCCCGCTCATGCCCACCGCCATGAACGAACGGCTGCACATCGACGAGGCGGAGGCCACCGCCGAGAGCCCGGCCCTGCTGCGCCCCGTCGAGGGCACGCGGCTCACCTGCTGGGTGGGTGCCATGGAGCGGGCGGAGTTCCTGCGCCAGAACGCCCTGCTCGCCAACATCTGGACCGGCCTCGGCGCCACGACGATGACCGTCGTCGAGCCGAACCGGCATCATTTCGACATCGTCGACGGCCTCGCCGATCCCGGGCATCCGCTCACCCGAACCCTGCTTTCGCCCTGACCCGATGGGCACGCTTGCCGCCTATGGCGGGCTCTTCCTCGCCGCGCTCGTCGCCGCCACCATCCTGCCGGCGCAATCGGAAGCCGTGCTCGGCGGCGTGCTGGCCACCGGAACCCATTCCCCTATCCTGCTGATCCTCGTCGCCGGCACCGGCAATGTGCTGGGGTCGGTCGTCAACTGGCTGCTCGGCCGCGGCGTCGAGCGGTTCCGCGGCGCGCGGTGGTTTCCCGTCAGCGACGGCAACCTCGAGCGGGCCGGCCGGTGGTATCGCAGATACGGCTGGTGGAGCCTGCTCTTGAGCTGGATGCCCATCATCGGCGACCCGCTGACGGTGGCCGCCGGCATCATGCGCGAACCGTTCCTGCGCTTCCTCGCCGTCGTCTCCATCGCCAAGTTCGGCCGCTACATCGTGCTTGCCGCCTTCGTGCTGCACTGGCTCTGAAAATTTTTCCGGAAGGAATGGAATGGGCGCCGCCCGGCTTTCGTATACTGGGGCATGAACGGAAAGACACCCGGCTTCAACGTGATCGGACAGCTCGCAGCGCTCAGGCGCTACGCGCTCTCGCTCGTTCGCAATCCGGACGAGGCCGAGGACCTGGTGCACGATGCTCTGGTCAAGGCCTATGAGCGGCAGTCGACCTTCCGCACCGGCGCCAGCGTGCGCAACTGGCTGATGTCGATCCTGCACAACGCGCATGTCGACCGTCTGCGCCAGCGCCGCTCGCAGGAACGCCGGCACGATGCCGCGGCGGAACTGGCAGAGGCGTCCGTCCCGGCGAACCAGGACCATTCGGTGCGCCTGACGCAACTGCGCAACGCCTTCTTCGCCCTGCCGGAAGACCAGCGCGAGGCCCTGCACCTCGTCGCGATCGAGGAGCTTTCCTATCAGGAGGCGGCCGAGACGCTGGGCATTCCGGTCGGCACGCTGATGTCGCGCGTCGCCCGCGCCCGCCAGCGGCTGCGCGCCTTCGAACAGAGCGGCAGCGCCGCTCCCGTCACACATCTCAGGCTCGTCGGAGGCACTGGCGATGACCAGCAATGACCCCATTCTCGAAACAGACCTCAACGCCTATGTCGACGAGCAGCTTGCCGTCGGCCGGCGCATCGAAGTGGAGGCCTATCTTTCGGAACGGCCGGAGGTCGCCGCGCAGGTCATGAAGGACCTGCGCGTGCGCGACGAACTGCGTCTGGCGCTCGCCGACCACCGCACGGTGACCCGGCAGGAAACGCGCGAGGCCGCACGGCTCCTGGAGCGCGCCCTGTCGCGCCGCCGCATCTTCTCGGTCTTCCGCCGCGCCGCGGCCATTGCCCTCTTCGTCGGTGCCGGCTGGACGGCCCATGCGGTGCTCGGCCCCTTCGGCGCCACCGAGGTCGTGGCCTCCACGCCGCCGCCCGCCTTCGTGGAGGAGGCGGTGCGCGCGCACAAGACGACGCTGCTGCGCGACACGATGGCCTCCCAGCCGGAGATCGAGACCTTCGATCCGGCCGAGATCCGCTCGGCGACGGCGATCGTGCTGCCGGATCTGCCGAAGGGCTGGGGCGTGATCGATACGCAGGTCTTCCCCTCCGCCTATGGCCCGAGCGTCGAACTGGTGCTGGAACCGCGCAAGGACGAGCGCCTGTCGCTCTTCGCGGTACGCCCGGGCTCGTTCGCCGTGCAGCATGTCCTGCTCTTCCACGCCGACAATGCCCGGGCCGCCTACTGGCAGATCGGCGACGTCGCCTATGCGCTTGTGTCGGAAAGCCGCAAGGCCGACGACCTGGCTGAAACCGCGCGCGACCTCTCGCGCACGCTCTACTGATCAACCCATCCGAACCCAAGGAGTATTCGATGGACCCCGTACAACAGCGATTTGGCTACGGCGCGCAGGCGCAGTCGGCCGCCCTCTTCGACGAGGGCCTGCGCCAGCACATGCTGCGCGTCTACAACTACATGGGCGCCGGCCTCGTCATCACCGGCCTTGTCGCCTTCATCGTCGGCTCGACGCCGGCCCTCTACGTGCCGATCTTCTCCTCGCCGCTGAAATGGGTGGTGATGCTGGCGCCGCTCGCCTTCGTCTTCTTCTTCTCGTTCAAGATCCAGACGATGTCGGCCAGCACCGCGCAAATGACCTTCTGGGCCTTCTGCGCCGTCATGGGCCTGTCGCTCGCCTCGGTGTTCCTCGTCTTCACCGGCACGAGCATCGCCCGCACCTTCTTCATCGCCGCCTCGATGTTCGGCGCGACGAGCCTCTACGGCTATGTGACGAAGCGTGACCTGTCGAAGTTCGGCTCGTTCCTGATGATGGGCCTCATCGGCGTCATCATCGCCTCGATCGTCAACATCTTCCTCGGTTCGAGCGCGCTGCAGTTCGCGATTTCCGTGATCGGCATCGTCGTCTTCGTCGGCCTCACCGCCTGGGACACGCAGAACATCAAGGAACAGTACGCCGAGAACATCGACCAGGAATCGCAGCAGAAGATGGCCGTGTTCGGCGCACTTTCGCTCTACCTGAACTTCGTCAACATCTTCCAGCTCCTGCTGAACTTCACCGGCGAACACGAGTAGCTTTCGCAAGGGATTTCAAAGGGTACGGCGGGGCAGAGCCCCGCCGTTTTTGTTTGCCTCCACCCACTGCCGTCATCCTCGGGCTTGACCCGAGGATCCACGTTTCACCCGCAGCCTGTGGATGCTCGGGTCAAGCCCGAGCATGACGGAGGAGAGGGTGCCGCCAGAAAACAAGCAGCGTTCTTCCAGAAGGCCTCCCCTGACGAGGGGCGAAAGTGGCGTACAAATCAGTAAGCAATTACTTACGTATTTTACCCGGTTGACAAATCACGACACAGCGTCTTTGCTTGGGGCATTCACCAGGGGGGTCCCGACAAGGGGCTGAGATACTGCTGGCTTTCGCAGCGCAGTGACCCGTTGAACCTGATCCAGTTCATACTGGCGTAGGGACGGTGCAAGCGCTGTAGAACCCGTAATCCGTACCCCGGATTCCGCCTACGCGTCCTTCCATCATTCCGGCTCTAGGACTGGGTCTCCAACCGCAAACTTGGAGCCTCACGATGAATATTGCCGCCCAGAAGCTCACTCCCACCGTCACGACGGGCGCCCTGCCCGCCTCGCGCAAGATCCACATCGCCGGCGAGCAGCACCCGCAGGTCCGCGTGCCGATGCGCGAGATCGCGCTGCACCCGACCTCCGGCGAACCGCCGGTCATCGTCTACGACGCTTCCGGCCCCTATACCGACCCCGCCCATGTCGTCTCCATCGAGAGCGGCCTGCCGCGGCTGCGCGCGGCCTGGGTCGCGGCGCGCGGCGACACCGAGGAATATGACGGCCGCCACATCCGCCCGGAAGACAACGGCTTTGCCACCGGCGAGCGGCTGACGCCGGAATTTCCCGTGCGCAACCGGCCGCGCCGGGCGAAGGACGGCAAGGCGGTGACGCAACTTGCCTATGCCCGCGCCGGCATCGTCACGCCGGAAATGGAATTCATCGCCATCCGCGAGAACCTCGGCCGCAAGGCCGCCAAGCAAGCGCTCGTCCGCGACGGCGAGAGTTTCGGCGCCCATATCCCCGACTTCGTGACGCCGGAGTTCGTCCGCAAGGAGGTCGCGAGCGGCCGGGCCATCATCCCGGCCAACATCAACCATCCGGAGGCCGAGCCGATGATCATCGGCCGGAATTTCCTGGTGAAGATCAACGCCAATATCGGCAATTCCGCCGTCACCTCCTCCATGGCGGAAGAGGTAGAGAAGATGGTCTGGGCGATCCGTTGGGGCGGCGATACGGTCATGGACCTTTCCACCGGCCGCAACATCCACAACATCCGCGAATGGATCATCCGCAATGCGCCGGTGCCGATCGGCACCGTGCCGCTCTACCAGGCGCTGGAGAAGGTGAACGGCATTGCCGAGGACCTCACCTGGGAGGTTTTCCGCGACACGCTGATCGAACAGGCCGAACAGGGCGTCGACTATTTCACCATCCATGCCGGCGTGCGGCTCGCCTATATCCCGCTCACCGTGAACCGCGTCACCGGCATCGTCTCGCGCGGCGGCTCGATCATGGCCAAGTGGTGTCT
>CAMLOC010000012.1 GCA_946481465.1 uncultured Shinella sp.
TCCACGTTGCGGCCCGGGTGGACCGCATTCATAACATTATGCAATCGCGGCCGCGGCCGCACCTATCCACGGGCCGCCGTCCGGTTCGAAGGGAGACCGGAGCGTGCGGCGCGGTGGAGGATGAACGGCATGATGCCGCCTGCCTTCAGCAGGGCGATTTCCTGCTCGGTCTCCACCGCGGCCCTGCAGCCGAGCGCGGTCTCGCTGCCGTCCTCGCGAAGGATGCGGACCTGGATCGGGCAGCGTGGAGCGAGAAGATCGGAACGCACATCGACATCGATCCAGTCGTCAACCCCGAGGTCCAATGCATCCGGGGACCGCCCTTCCGGCAGAAGCAGGGGCACGACGCCCATGCCGATCAGGTTGGAGCGGTGGATCCGCTCGAAACTCGATGCAAGAACGGCGCGCGTGCCGAGAAGGGCAACGCCCTTCGCCGCCCAGTCCCGCGAGGATCCCGCGCCATAGCGCTCGCCGGCGACGACGACGACCGGAACGCCGTCATCGGCATAACGGTCGGCGGCGCGCCAGAGCGGCAGGATCTCCCGCGATCCCGCGAGGACGGTGGTGCCGGCCGGAAGCGTCCTGTCGAGGAGGTTGACGACCGTCCGGTTGGTGAAAACCCCGCGCACCATCGCCTCCCAGTTTCCGCGCCGGGCGGCAAAGACGTTGAGGTCGTCAGGATCGTCGCCGTGCTCGACGAGATAGACGCCGGCCTCTCCCCTGCGGGGGATCTGCCCCGCCGGGGAGATGTGATCGGTCGTGATGTCGTTTCCGAGAACAAGGAGTGGCCTTGCCCGGTAGCGGCCGATCCTCGCCGGCTCCGTTGCGGAGACGAAAGGCGGGCGACGAATATAGGTGGACCCCTCGTCCCAGGGAAACAGCGTGGAAGAGGGGGCATCGAGCGCGGCCCAGGCGGCATTGCGCCCGGCATCGGCGAATGCGGCGGCAAAGTCGCCGGGTGCCGTCGCCGTCCGCAAAACCTCGTCGATCTCGGCCGTCTTCGGCCAGATGTCCGCAAGCCGGACCGGTGTGCCGTCCTTGCGACAGCCGATCGGATCGCTCTGGATGTCCCTGTTGACATCACCGGCCAGCGCATAGGCGATGACGAGCGGGGGAGAGGCGAGAAACCCGGCGTCCAGTTGGGGATGCACCCGGCCCGGGAAATTGCGGTTGCCCGACAGGACCGCGACCGCCGTCGTCCCGCCCTCGATGGCCGCGCTCATGCCCGGTTCGAGGGGGCCGGAATTCCCGATGCAGGTGGTGCAGCCGAAGCCGACAATGTCGAAGCCGATTGCGGCAAGGTCGTCCAGCAAGCCGGTGCGCGACAGGTAGCGGCCGGCTGCGGGCGATCCCGGGGCAAGCGAGGTCTTGACCCAGGGCGGGGGCTTGAGGCCGAGGCGCCTGGCATTGCGCGCCAGCAGGCCGGCGGCGATGGTCAGCCGGGGATCGCTGGTGTTGGTGCAGCTGGTGATGGCGGCAATGGCCACCGCGCCGTCGGGCGGGGTGGTGCGATGCGTCGCCGGGCGGTGCGGCCGGCTATAGGGTTCTTCCAGCGCCGCTGCCGCGTGCCCGGGCGCAAGCCGGCGCCGCGGGCGCCGCGGGCCGGCAAGGCTCGTGACGACCTTGGAAAGGTCGATCTCGATGACATCCGTGTAGCGCGGCGTGATCTGCGGGTCGAACCACAGGCCCTGCCGCCGCGCGGCCGTGCGGACGAGCGCCAGCGCGGCCTCGTCGCGCCCGGTTGCCTCAAGGTATCGGATCGTCTGCTCGTCGATCGGGAAATAGCCGCTGGCGCCGCCATATTCGGGGGTCATGTTGGCGACCACCGCCCGGTCTCCCGCCGTCAGCGTGGAGACACCGGGCCCGAAGAATTCCACGAATTCGCCGGTCATGCCGTGGGCGCGCAGCCGCTCCGTCACGGTGAGCGCCAGGTCCGTGGAAAGCACGCCTTCGCGCAGCGCACCGGTCAGCCGCACGCCGATGACCTCGGGAATGCGCAGCATGACCGGCATGCCGAACATGACGCTCTCGGCCTCCAGTCCGCCGACCCCCCAGGCCAGGACGCCGATGCCGTTGATCATCGGCGTATGGCTGTCGGTTCCGATCAGCGTGTCCGGCACGACCCAGGTCTCTCCCCCGATCGTCCGGGTCGAGATGACGCTGGAGAGCTGTTCGAGGTTCATCGTGTGCATGATGCCGGTGCCGGGTGCGTGTACCTTCATGCCTTCGAAGGCGCGCATGGACCATTTCATCAGCCGGTAGCGCTCGGCATTGCGCTCGATCTCGCGCGCGATATTGACGGCGAGCGCCTGCGGCGAGCCGTAGGCGTCCACCGCGATGGAATGGTCGACCGACACATCGACCGGCAAAACGGGATTGAGGGCCGACGGATCTCCGCCCATTTCGGCGAGCGTCGCGCGCAACGCTGCCATATCGACCAGCGCCGGCACGCAGGTCGTGTCGTGCATGAGCAACCGGCCGGGCTGGAAGGCGATCTCCCGTTCGCTGCGGCCGGCCTTCAGCCAATCCCGGAACGGCCGGCAGATGGCGGCGGCGTCACCCTCGCCGTGGCGAAGGCTGTTTTCGAGGATGATCCGCATCAGCCAGGGGAGTCTATCCAGATCCGCGCCGAGGACAGCAGGCAGATCGATGAAGCGCGCCGGGCGAGTGTCGTCTAGGGCGATCGTGGATATCATGGTTCCATATTTCATACTGCGTTGGCGAACATATTGCACATCGTGTAGATGAAATACAATATAGGGCGGTAAGTTTTGCCGGTCCCGTGTCGGAGGGTTCGATGCCTAGTGCGCCGTTGACGCCGCAGATCGCGGCGATGATTCTCGATCATGCGCGAGAAAACGCCTTGAAGGCGGGAGATCATCTTGCCGCTCAGAAGCTTGCCGACCTCTTTCGGGTCTCGCGGTCTCCCGTCACGGAGGCGCTGAAATACCTGGAGGAGAAGCGGCTGGTCCGCCGCGAGCTCAACAGGGGGTTCTTCCTTGCGGCCGATCCGGCCGGCATCGCCGCGGATTTCGGCGAACAGGTTGCCGGCGAAGCCGGCGAGGAGACTTATTTCCAGATCGCCGACGACCGCCTGTCCGGCAAGTTGCCGGACAAGGTCAGCGAGAACGAGATCATGCGCCGCTACGCGCTCTCGCGCGGCGACGCCCTCAAAGTGCTCAATCGCATGGCGCAAGAGGGATGGATCGAGCGGCTGCCGGGAAAGGGCTGGGCGTTCCGCCCCACCCTTACCTCCGGCAAAGCCTATGAAATGGCTTATCTTTTCCGGATGGCGATCGAGCCGGCGGCGATCCTGCAGCCCTCGTTCCAGATCGACGGCGCCGTTTTCCGCCGGGCGCGCGAGCAGCAGCAGGCGCTGCTCGACGGTGAGTACCTGACGCTGTCCCGCTCGGAGCTCTTCCGCATCAATTCAGGCTTCCACGAGATGATCGTCGACTGCTCGGGGAACCTTTATTTCATCGAATCGATCCGGCGGGTCAACGCCAGCCGCCGCCTTGCCGAATACCGCAAGACGCTCGACCGGTCGCGACTTGTCGGCCAATCCCTGGAGCACTTGCGGATCCTCGACCTGCTCGAGGCAGGCGATCTTCAGAAGGCGGCCGACTTCATGCGATTCCACCTGGATTTTGCGTTGAAGGTGAAGACGGACAACACGCTCGGCTGACCGGCGATGTGCCTGAACGACCGGATATGGGCGCGCCTGCCGAAATCGATATTGACTTATGTGTGTGTAATGTGCAATTTTTCTCAAAATACATTTTTGAATGGTCAATCGGGCTCTGACGGGTTTGTCCGGCGGCCGGCGCGAGAGCGCAAATCATCAGCCCCTATCTGGAAGCGATAGCCATGGAAGACGATGAGGTAGACCGCTTTGACGAACGCGCCGCCGCTCAGTTCGACTACGGCAGGACCCCGATCTACGCCCTGAAGTCCGACCCCCGGTTTTCCTATTGCCTCTATGTCCCCAAGGCGGGGGCGACGGATCTGGTCGTCGCCGTCCATGGCACCGGCAGGACGTTCACCGACTATCGGGATCGGTTCTCGGAGTTTGGCCGCTGGCACGGCTGCATGGTGCTGTGCCCGCTCTTTCCGGTCGGCGTTCTTGGCAACGACGACCGCGACGGCTTCAAGTATCTGCGCGAGGGCGACATCCGCTACGACCTCCTCCTCAATGCCATGGTGGACGAGGTCGCCGCGCGATATGCAAGGCGTTTCGACGAATTCGCGCTCTTCGGCTATTCGGGCGGCGCGCACTTCGCGCATCGTTACTTCATGTTGCATCCGGACCGTCTTTGGGCGGTGTCGATCGGTGCGCCGGGCTCCGTCACGCTGCTCGATCCTCAGCGGGACTGGTGGGTCGGGACCCGAAACGTGGGTGAACTCTTCGGCCATGCGGTCGACACGACCGCGATGGCGCGCGTGCCCACGCAGATGATCGTCGGCGCGGCCGATCTCGAGACCTGGGAAATCACGCATCGTGAAGGAAAGCGGCACTGGATGCCGGGCGCCAACGATGCCGGGCGTACACGCCCCGAGCGTCTCGAGAGCCTGCGCAGGTCCTTCGAGGCCGCCGGCGTGTCCGTCCGTTTCGATATCATCGCGAACATGGCCCATGAGGGCGTTCGCGCGGTCGGCACCGCGGCCGACTTTTTTGCAAGCATTCTGGCTGAGCGCCGGCGGCGCGCACCCTGATCCCTCTCCACACCGACTTGAAAAGAAAAGGGGAATACCGATGAAACGTGAATTGCCGATCTTTCTTGCCCTGGCGCTGGCCGCCGCGCCCGCCCTTGCGGCGGATACGATCAACGTCGCGCTCAATGCCGACATCCGCAGCTCGAACCCGGGCGTCAACCGCGACGACAACACGGACGGTGTCGTCCTGAACATCGTCGAGGGCCTGACGGGCTACCGGGACAACGGCTCCGCCGCGCCTCTCCTGGCGGAGAAGATCGACGTTTCGGACGACCGGTTGACCTATACCTTCCATCTGCGGCAGGGCGTGACGTTTCACAACGGCGAGGGCCTGACCTCCGCCGATGTGCTGTGGAGCTGGAACCGCTACATGGACCCGAAGACCGAATGGCGCTGTATCGGCGAATTCGACGGCACGAACGGCCTGAAGGTCGAAAGCGCCAGTGCTCCTGATCCGGCGACCTTCGTCATGAAGATCAACAAGCCCTATGCGCTCTTCCCGGACGCGCTCGCGCGTACGGACTGCGGCGGCACGGCGATCTTGAACAAGGCATCCGTCGCGGCCGACGGCAGCTGGGACAAGCCGATCGGAACGGGCCCGTTCAAATTCACCGAATGGAAGAAGGGAGAGTATATCCTCCTCTCCCGGTTCGAGGACTACAAGTCGCCCGCGGGGGACAAGCCGGACGGTTATGTCGGATCCAAGCGGCCGCTGGTCGATCAGGTCAAGATGATCGTCGTTCCGGATGCCGCAGCGGTCAAGACGGCGCTTCTGTCCGGGGCGATCGATGCGAGCCAGATCATGGACAGCGATGTCGAGGAACTGCGACAGAACGACCAGATCCGCGTGGCCAGCGGCGTCGGGGCATCGAAGCACTCGATCATCCTGCAGACGCTCGATCCGGTCCTGTCCAACGTCAAGATCCGGCAGGCCATCATGGCGGCGCTCGACGGCGACCAGCTTGCGGCCGCGACCTCCTACGGGCTAGCCATGCCGAACAATTCGGCGATCTTCCCGGAATCCGCCTATTACAGCGAGGCGCAGAAGGAACGCTACAAGTACGACCCCGAGAAGGCCAAGCAGCTTCTTCAGGAAGCGGGCTACAAGGGCGAGCCGATCACCATCATCGCCAACAAGCGCGTTCATGTGCCGAGCTATCCGGCGGCGCTGTTCGCCCAGGCGATGCTCCAGCAGGTCGGTCTCAACGTGAACATCGAGGTCATGGAGTGGCCCGCGCAGCTCGACCGCTACCAGACCGGCAAATTCCAGATGATGTCGACCTCCTATTCGGCGCAGCTTGATCCCGCGATGAGCTACCAGCAGTTCGAGGGCCCGAAGGAAACCCAGCCGCGCAAGGTATGGGACAATCCCGATGCGCAGGTGCTGATCGACGAGGCCATGGCGGAATCCGACCATGCCAAGCGCCAGGTCATTTTCGACAAGCTCCACAAGATGCAGCTTGCGGACGCTCCGATCTTCATCATGTACAGCGGCGTGGAATCCAACGCGTCGAGCACGCGGATCTCCCGCTTCGAATACTGGCAGGGCAAACCCATGGCGTGGGAAAGCCAGGTCGTCGCCAAGTAACCCGTTCCTCCCGGCTGCGGGCCGCCGGCAATTCCGCATTGCTGGCGGCCTCTCGGCCTTCGCGCCGCAGCAGGGGCGACTAGGAAAGAATGATGCTGAAATTCGTCTTCACCAAAATCGCCATGGCGATACCGACGCTTCTCATTGTCGCCATTTCGGTTTTCGTGCTCATTCGCCTTGTTCCCGGCGATCCGGCCTTGCTGATGCTCGGCGATCTGGCGACAACCGAAGCGATAGCCGACCTGAGAGCGCGGCTGGGTCTCGATCAGGGGATACTGACCCAGTTCGGCATCTGGTTCGGCAATGTTCTCGTCGGCGACTTCGGGATATCGATCACGAGCCGCGAACCGGTCCTGCCGCTGATCATTTCCCGCTTCCTGATCACCGCGCAGATCGTGGTCGTGGCGGTCTTCTTCGCAAGCTGCGTCGCCGTTCCCGCCGGCGTCATCGCGGCGTGGAAGCAGAACTCCAAACTGGATGTCTTCCTGGTCGGGGCGGCGACGCTGCTCCTTTCCGTCCCCACATTCTGGCTCGGCCTTCTCCTCCTCCTGTTGTTCGGCCTGAAACTCGGTTGGCTGCCGGTTCTTGGATATGTCTCGATCACCGACGACTTCGTCGGCGGCGCGATCTACCTCGTCATGCCGATCATGACGCTGTTCCTTCATGAAATGGGCGTCATTCTCAGGATGTCGCGCGCCTCGACGCTGGAGGTCCTGCGCCTCGACTACGTCACGCATGCGCGCGCCAAGGGGCTGTCGGAGCGGGCCGTTCTCGCCCGGCACGTCTTCCGGAACGCCTTCGGCCCGACCTGGACCGTCATCGGCCTCGTGCTCGGCAACCTTCTCGGCGGCATCGCCGTGGTGGAGATCGTCTTCACCGTGCCGGGCCTCGGCCGCCTGCTCGTCGACGCCATCTTCGCGCGCGACTACCCGGTGATCCAGGGATGCCTGCTGTTCGTGGCGATAACCTATGTCTTCGTCAACCTCCTGGTTGACCTTCTTTACCCGATCTTCGATCCGAGAGTGGCCACCGAATGAGACACCTTGCTCCAAACGCCCTTCTGGGAGGGCTGATCATCGGCGTCGTGCTCCTGGCCGCGTTCGTCGGGATTTTCTGGACGCCTTCCGACCCGATGAAGCTCGACTTCGTCGGTCGCCTCCAGTCGCCCAACCTGCAGCATCTTCTCGGAACCGACGAGTTCGGCCGCGATGTTCTCTCAAGGCTCATGGTCGGTGCCGGTACGAGCGCCTGGATCAGCCTGACGACCGTGATCTGCGCCGTCACGCTCGGAACGACGATCGGTATCACGACGGGGTTCGTCCGCGGCTGGTTCGATCGCATCGCCATGTCCTTCAACGACGCCCTGCTCGCCTTTCCGGGCATCCTTCTCGCCCTCGGCCTTCTGGCCGTCTTCGGCGCCAACAAATACGGCATCATCGTTGCGCTGGGGATCGCCTATGCGCCCTCCGTCGCCCGCGTGGTGCGGGGCACGGTCCTCTCGATCCGCGAAAAGGAATTCATCGATGCCTCGCGCGTGATCGGCAATTCCGAGGTCTACACCATGGTGCGCCACGTCCTGCCGAACTGCATCGCGCCGTTGACCGTGCTCGCCACATCGATGTTCGGATGGGTCCTTCTTGCCGAAAGCGCGCTGAGCTTCCTCGGCCTCGGCGTGCCGCCGCCGGCGCCCACCTGGGGCAACATGCTGTCAAGCGCCCGGCCGTTCCTCAGCCAGGCCGCATGGCTCGGCATTTATCCCGGCCTGTGCATTTCACTGACCCTGCTTGGGATCAATCTTCTCGGCGACGCGATCCGCGACAGGCTGGATCCCAGAATGCGGGGTGCATGATGACGTCTTCCCAACCCAATCTCATCGACGTGCAAGGGCTTTCCCTCGCGGTCAGGAGAACGAATATCGACGTCGTGAAAGGCGTGGACTTCCAGGTCGCGCCCGGCGAGATCGTCGGGATCGTCGGAGAATCGGGCTCCGGCAAGACCCTGGCGGCGCGGGCGATCATCGGCCTGGAGCCGCCGGCGATCCGGCGCTCGGCCGGCTCGATCCGGTTCCTGGGCCGGGAGATTTCCGAAATGCCGCCGAAGGACCTGCGCCGCATCCGCGGCGCCGAGGTCGGTATGGTGTTCCAGGAGCCGATGACCTCGCTCAACCCGTCGATGACGATCGGGCGGCAGCTCGAGGAGGGGCTTGTCCTCCACCGGGCGCTCACCGCCGCCGCGCGCAGGGCGGAAATCCACGACATGCTGGTCCGGGTCGGCATCACCGATCCGCAGAATGCCGTCGGCGCCTTCCCCCACCAGTTCTCGGGCGGAATGCGCCAGCGCATCATGCTTGCCTCCGTGATGCTCCTGAAACCCAGGCTGCTGATCGCCGACGAGCCGACAACCGCGCTCGATGCGGTCGTGCAGCGCGATGTGCTCGAATTGATGGTCGAGCTGACGCGGGCGAACAACACCGCGGTGCTGATGATCAGCCACGATCTGGCGATGGTCGCGCGCTATACGCAGCGGGTGATCGTCATGCAGTCCGGCGAGATCGTCGAGGCGGGCGCGACGGACGATATCCTGCGGGCACCCCGGCATCCCTATACGCGCAAACTGCTTTCGGCCATGCCGCGTCGCCTGGAGGCGCGGCCCGCGCCTGCGCAGGGACGCACGCCGGTCGTCGCCGTCCGGGATCTGGTCGTCGAATACAGCGGCCGGCGACACCTGTGGAAGACGTCGCCCCCCAAACGCGCCCTGAAGGGCGTCAGCCTCGAAGTCGCACCGGGCGAGGTCGTGGCGATCGTCGGCGGCTCGGGCTGCGGCAAGACGACACTCGGGCGAACCATCGCCGGTCTCCTGAAGCCGACCGGCGGCAGCATCCTTTTCGACGGCAAGCCGATCGACAAGAGCGAGGATGCCTTCCGGGACTACCGGCTGAATTGCCAGATGGTGTTCCAGGATCCCTATGCGTCGCTTGATCCGCGCATGACGATCGGCCAGCTCGTCGGCGATGCGCTTCGCCACGTCCCGGGGATGAGCGGCGCGGAAAAGCGCGCGCGCGTCCTCGAGGTCATGCAGGAGGTGGGCTTGAGCGAGATCCATGCGGAACGCTATCCCCACGAGCTTTCCGGCGGGCAAAGGCAGCGCATCGCCATTGCCCGCGCGGTGATCCGCCGCCCGCGCTTCGTGATCGCCGATGAGCCCGTTTCCGCGCTCGACGTGACCGTGCGCGCGCAGGTTCTCGACCTGCTCGCCGAATTGCAGCGGCGCCACGGCTTCTCCTGCCTCTTCATCAGCCACGACCTCAGCGTGGTCGAGCAGGTCGCGGATCGTGTCATCGTCATGCAGGATGGCCAGATCGTGGAAAGCGGCACGCGGGACGATATCTTCGACGCGCCGCGGCACGATTATACGCGCAAGCTGCTTTCCGCCATTCCCGCGCTGGAAACGACGGATAGCGGCGGGGTACGCCTCAAATGGCGGTTCGATGACGGTGGTGTCCGCGACGCGCCCCGGACCATGGCCCTCTCCTGAGGCCGCGAGACAGGAGACGAGCCATGCCAAGGCCCTATGATCCGAAAGGCAACGCCGTCCGCTCCCTTCTGGAGGCGGCACAGTGGCAGGCGCATGATGACGAGCCGGTGATGGAGCCGGACCTGCCGATCGTCGACCCGCACCATCATCTCTGGATCAAGCCGGACGACAGCTACCTTGCCGGCGATCTCGAACGCGATCTCGGGAGCGGCCATAACATCCTGGCGACGGTGTTCATCGAATGCGTCACCGCCTATCGGACCGACGGCCCGCCCGAGACGAGGCCCGTCGGCGAGACGGAATTCGTCCTTCGAAGCCTTCCCCGGCGCGGTTCGGGAACCCGCTTCGCCGCCGGGATCGTCGGCCGGGCGGATCTGTCGCTCGGCGAAAGGGTAAGACCGGTTCTCGAGGCCCAGATCGAGGCGGGGCAGGGCCGTTTTCGCGGTATCCGGCGGCCGCTCCGCTGGGATCCGGAAGGCATCGGCCTGTTCGGCAAGCCGTTCCCGTCGTCCCTCGCGATGGACGGGGCGTTCAGGCGGGGCGTGGCCGAGCTGGAGCCGCTGGGCCTGAGCTTCGACGGATGGCTCTTCCATCATCAGCTTCACGAATTCGCCGATCTCGCAGCCGCCTTTCCGAACACGCTGATGATCCTCAATCACGTGGGCGGGCCGCTGGGCGTGGGGCGGTTTGCCGGAAAACGGCAGGAGGTCTTTCAGGCCTGGCGGCGATCCATGGCCGATCTCGCGTCGAGGCCCAACGTCATGGTCAAGATCGGCGGCCTCGGAATGCTCTACTACGGCTTCGACTTCCATACCCGTCCGCAGCCCGCGCCCTCCTCGGTGCTTGCGCAAGCCTGGGCGCCCTACGTGCTGGAATGCATCGACCTGTTCGGCCCGTCCCGCTGCATGTTCGAGAGCAATTTCCCCGTCGACAAGCAGAGTTGCAGCTATCGCTCCCTGTGGAACGCCTTCAAGCGCATAACCGCGGCCTTCTCGGATGCCGACAAGGCGGAGCTGTTCTCCCGGACGGCCGCGAGGGTCTACCGGCTGGATATCTGATCGCGCGCGGCGCTTTCCGCGGCATGAGCCGGCACGGCCGGCATCACGTCATCGGGGATCGGATTGACGAAGGGCGTGCCCTCCAGCCGCGCCGCGTGATCCGCCTTGGCCTTTTCGATCAATGCGGGCTCGGCGAAGAGATCGACCGCCGTCGCGGCCATGACCTTTGCCGCATGCACCATGCCCTTGTGGGCCGCCGGCAGTTTTCCCTGTGCGACGAGTTGCCAGGAATGCCCGGGCGTGCCGACGGCATAGGTCGCGCCGCGCATCTGAACCGTCGGAACCACCCAGCTCACGGTTCCGACGTCGGTGGAACCGCTCGTGCCGTCGCCGCTTTCCGGGGGAAAGACGACGTCGCACAGCACGACACCCTTCCGCTCCTTCAGGCCGAAGCGGGAGAAGGCCGCCTTGATATCTTCCGGGGTGAAGGTGCGCTGGAAGCCTGCCGCGACCTCCCGGTCGTCGTCGCTGAAGACCGGCGGGCCCAATTCGCAAAGATTCTCGTGCATCAGAGTTTCCAGCGGCGTGTTGCCGATGAGGTTTGCATCCCCGCTGATCATCTCGCTGCGAACGGTCGTGCCCGTCATCAGCGCCGCGCCCTTCGCGACATCCTTGACCCGTGCAACCAGGTCGTTCAGCTCCGGCAGGCTTCGCGCCCGCACGAGGTAGCGGACGGTCGCGCGGGCCTGCACGACATTGGGGGCGTGACCGCCCGTGTCGGTGACCGCGTAGTGCACGCGCGCCGTCGGCGGCATGTGTTCCCGAAGATAGTTGACGCCGACATTCATGAGTTCGACGGCATCGAGGGCACTCCGTCCCAGATGGGGCGACGAGGCCGCATGCGCCGCCCGCCCGGCGAAATGGAAGAACAGTTCGTTGCACGCGAGCGAGACCGGATTGTTGACGCCGGCGAAGGGTGCGGGGTGCCAGGAAATGGCCACGTCCACATCGTCGAAGACGCCAGCGCGCACCATGAAACCCTTTGACGACCCTCCCTCTTCCGCAGGACATCCGTAGTAGCGGATGCGCCCGGGAAGGCCGTTGCGGGCGAGGTGGTTCCTGACGGCCGTCGCCGCCAGAAGGGCGCCCGCGCCGAGAAGATTGTGTCCGCAGCCATGGCCGTGTCCGCCTTCGACGAGCGGCTTCTCCTCGGCCAGGCCGGCCTGCTGGCTGAGACCGGGCAGGGCGTCATATTCCCCGAGGATCGCAATGACGGGTCCGCCTTCGCCGGCCTCGCCCATGACCGCGGTCGGCATTCCGGCGAGGCCGCGGTGAACGCGAAACCCTTCCGCCGCGAGGATCTCGACATGCGCGGCCGAGGAGCGAACTTCTTCGTAGTTGATCTCCGGCATATCCCAGACGCGGTCGCTGAGCGCGGTAAATACGGGCGCTATCTCGTCCACACCCTGCCAAACATCGCTGCGTCTCGTCATCGGATGCCCTCATATTGACGGCAAGACAGATACCGCAGGACGGACGCTTCGCCAACAAAAGTTTTTCATTTTTAGAAAAACATTTATGTGGTTTGACCGCAGGATCGCGGCTGCCATCGCCGGAAAGGGCGCGGCTAGCCCGCCCGCACAGGTTCCGCGTCCGGCGTATTGTCGCGCTCCGCATAGACGCGCGCCAGCCAGGCGCAGACCATGAGCTGGATCTGGTGGAACAGCATCAGCGGCAGCACGATCGCGCCGATCGACTGGCCGGCGAAGATGACGCTCGCCATCGGCACGCCGCTGGCAAGGCTCTTCTTCGAGCCGCAGAAGACGGCGGTGATGCGGTCCTCATGGTTGAGGCCGATGAGCTTGCCACCGACGCTGGTGATGACCAGCACCGCGGCAAGCAGCAGGCTGTCGACGATGATAAGCAGGGCAAGGTCACCCACCGCAAGCCGATGCCAGATGCCCTCCGTCACTGCATCGGAGAAGGCGAGGTAGACGACCATCAGGATCGAGCCGCGGTCGAAGGGGTTGAGCAGCGCCTTCTTGGAGCGGATCCAGTTGCCGATGAAGGGTTGCAGGATCTGCCCGGCCACAAAGGGCAGGAAGAGCTGGAGCATGATCTTCCAGATCATGTCGAAGGACACGCTGACATGGCCGCCGGCCGAGAAGAGCAGGGCCACGAGGGCCGGCGTCAGGAAGATCCCGAGAATGTTGGAGGTCGAGGCGGCGCAGATCGCGGCCGGCACGTTGCCCTTGGCAATCGAGGTGAAGGCGATCGACGACTGGACGGTCGAGGGCAGCACGCACAGGAACAGCAGGCCGAGATAGATCGGCTGGTCGATGAGCCAGGGCGAGAACAGGCCGAGCCCGAGGCCGAGCAGCGGGAAGATGACGAAGGTCGTCACGAGGATGAAGAGCTGCAGGCGCCAGTGCAGGAAGCCGGCGACCACCACGTCGGTGGAAAGACGCGCCCCGTGCAGGAAGAAGAGGATGGCGATCGCGACATTCGTGGCGATGCCGAACCATGCCGCCGGCTCTCCGGAAATAGGCAGCAGCGAGGCGAGCAGCACGGCGCCGACGAGCAGCATGGTGAATGTATCGGGCAGCAGGCGTTTCATCAGGTCACGGATCCCAGTCTCGACAGACCGTCAAAATGCGATATCCTGTTTTGCGATGCAATCGATAACGCTTATCGAGAAACGTGATATGCTCGACCTCGCCCAGCTCCGCAGCTTCGTCATGGTGGCCCAGACGGGGAGTTTCACCCTCTCGGCCGAGCGGCTGGGGCTCGGCCAGTCGACCGTCAGCCAGCATCTCCAGCGGCTGGAGCGCAGCCTCGGCCGGCGGCTCGTCGACCGCGACACGCATGCGGCGCGGTTGACGGGCGACGGGGAGGCGCTGTTGCCGGATGCCCGGAAGCTGCTGGCCCTCGAGCGGCAGACCGTCGCCCGGTTCGACACGGATGCGCCGCGCGGTCCCTTTCGCCTCGGCGTCTCGGAGGACCTCGTGAGCGGACAATTGCCGGGGCTCCTCGAGGATTTCATCGCCGACCACCCTTCCGTCGATCTCCAGCTTTCCGTCGCCCTGTCCAAGACGCTTGCCGAGATGCAGGATCGCGGCGAACTCGATCTCGTCATGGCCAAGCGCCGGATCGGCGAGCAGCGCGGCGATGCGATCCTGCGCGAACCGCTCGTCTGGCTGGCGAGCGATCCGGAGGCGGTGCTGGCAAAACCCGTGCTGCCGCTGATCGCGTTCCCGCCGCCGAGCCTGACCCGTCTGTTGCTGATGGAGGCACTGGAGCGCAGCGGCAGGCCGTGGCGCATCGTCTGCTCCTGCCAGAGCCTCAGCGGGCTGACGGCGGCGGCGCGTGCGGGCATGGGCGTGCTGGTGCAGCCGCGCAGCCTGGCGCCGTCGGGTCTGCGGGAAATCGCGCCGCCGCTCCTGCCGCATCTGGAGGATGTGGAATTCGTGCTTGTGAAAGGGCGCTCGGGCAATCCGGCGACCATTTCGGCGTTTTCCCGCAAGATCAGGGATCGCTTCGGCAGCGGCTTCGCCTGAACCCGATCACATATGGCCCCGCAGCGTCAGGCAGGGCGGGCATGGCCGACGAACTTGCTGCCGTGAAGGTGAAGAGACAGATGCGGAACGAACGGCGCTGCGGCCGGGCGCTGGGCACCGGCTGCTTGTCGTCTTCCGTCCCGCACCCATTCGGAATAGGAGGCGGTCTGTTGAGCGTTGGCGGTTGGGGGGGCGGCGGCACGATACCGCCGCCCTGGGCCATGGGCTTAGGCGACGGCACTCGCCCTTCGCGGCAATACCCAGTTCGGCCGCACGAAATGACATGTGTAGCCGTTCGGAATACGCTCCAGATAATCCTGGTGCTCAGGTTCGGCCTCCCAGAAATCACCGACCGGCTCAACTTCGGTGACCACCTTGCCGGGCCACAATCCCGACGCGTCGACGTCCGCGATCGTATCCAGCGCAATTGCCTTCTGCTCGTCGCTGGTGAAATAGATCCCCGAGCGGTAGCTCGTGCCGCGATCGTTGCCCTGCCGGTCGGGCGTCGTCGGATCGTGAATCTGAAAGAAGAATTCCAGCAGCCGCCGATAGGGCATCGTCGATGGGTCGAAGATGATCTCGATCGCCTCGGCATGGGTGCCGTGATTGCGATAGGTCGCGTTCGCCACGTCACCCCCCGAATAGCCCACACGGGTGGAGATCACCCCGGGCAGCTTGCGGATGAGATCCTGCATGCCCCAGAAACAACCCCCGGCCAGAACAGCACGTTCGCTCGTCATCGGATATCCTCCACTTGGTCGACATAGTCTGCGTATCCTTCAGCCGCCATCTTCTCGCGCGGCACGAAACGCAGCGACGCCGAATTGATGCAGTAGCGCAGGCCGCCGCAATCGCTTGGACCGTCAGGGAATACGTGCCCCAGATGGCTGTCGCCGTGCTTCGACCGCACTTCCGTGCGGATCATGCCGTGGCTATTGTCACGCAGCTCGGTAACATTTGCGGATTCGATCGGCTTGGTAAAGCTCGGCCATCCGCAGCCCGACTCGAATTTGTCCGACGATGCGAACAGCGGTTCGCCCGAGACGATATCGACATAGATGCCCGGTTCCTTGTTGTGGAGCAGCGCGCCGGTTCCCGGGCGCTCTGTCGCATTCTGCTGCGTCACCCGATACTCTTCGGGCGACAGTCTGGCGATCGCGGCTTCCGTCTTTCTGTAAGCTGTCATGGACACCTCCTTTGAGTTCCTGCCCGAGAAATGGATATCCGATCCGCGGCTGTCCAATACGCCGCGGCTATAGTTTCAATGTGGCGGAAGCATTCCAGCCGCATTCAGGACCACGGGTACCGCTCGACCAGCGTGCGAAGCTGCTTGAGTGCCGATGCCGTTCCGGACCCCGAGACCGACTGGAATGCGACCGTGCGTGACAGGTCCAGCGTGTCGACCGGGCGCAATGTAAGGCCGTTCACGATGGCCGAGCGTTCGGGCAGCATGCAAACGCCGGCGCCCTCCGCCACGGCCTGCTGGATCAGATCCTCCCGTTCCGACCGAAGCCGCGGGATCATGATGATCGCGCGCTCGCGCAGGTGGTTCTGCACACGCGTCCGGAATTCGCATTGGAGGCGGTCGAGATAGGGTTGTTCTGACAGGTCGGCAAGAGAAACCGAACCCTGATTTGCCAGATCGTGTCCATGTTCCATTGCCAGCAGCAGTCGCTCCTCGAACATCTCGACGGTGGCGATCTTGGTGTTTTCGCCGGCTATCGGATCAGTGCAGAAGCAGCCGTCGAGCTGGCCGCCGAGCAGCCGCTCCAGGCCTTCGTCGCGCGTGATCGGTTGGAGAATCAGTTCGAGCATCGGCATCTGGCGAAGCGCATGTGCGACAAACCCTGTGATCAGTGCGGGGGCAATGGTGTTCACGAGGCCCAGTGTCACGGTTTCCCGGCGGCCGTGAATCCTGTTCAGGGATATCGCGCGAACCCGCTGCTCGCTGTCCACGATCGCGGCAAATTCGGCTCGTATCTCGCGACCAAGTGCGGTCAGGCGGCTGTCTTTGCCGTCACGATAGACCAGTCGCCCTCCAAGTTCCTGTTCGAGCCGTTGGATCGCGCGGGTGAGCGTCGGCTGGGAAACCCCGCTGCGCATGGCCGCTTCGGTGAAGTTGAGCGTGTCCGCCAGGTTGAGGAAGTATCTGATCTGGTTGAGTTCCATATACCTACCCCGTTCATTCGCCCTGCCCGTATCGAGACCGGCGGGACGCGAATGCGACAACTATCCGACCGCATCAAAATCATACAGGCCGCTATTGGTATTTTTCGTCCGGCGCCGCGACAACTGAAATCAGCAGAAGCACAGCCGGGCTGTTCGGCCGGGCCGGGATTCGGAGCGGCCGGACCATGGGATGAAGGGTGATGGTGGTTCACCCCCGCCCGGATGCGGACT
>CAMLOC010000013.1 GCA_946481465.1 uncultured Shinella sp.
CCCAAGGACCGCGACATCGCGATGGTCTTCCAGAACTACGCGCTCTACCCGCACATGACCGTGGCGGAGAACATGGGCTTCGCGCTGAAGCTCAAGAACACGGACAAGCGCGAGATCCAGGGCAAGGTGGAGCGGGCGGCGCGTATCCTCAATCTCGACAAGCTTCTGGAGCGCTATCCGCGTCAGCTTTCCGGCGGCCAGCGCCAGCGCGTGGCGATGGGGCGAGCGATCGTTCGCGATCCCAAGGTTTTCCTGTTCGACGAGCCGCTTTCCAATCTCGACGCGAAGCTGCGCGTTTCCATGCGGGCGGAAATCAAGAGCCTGCACCAGCGCCTCGGAACGACCACCGTCTACGTGACGCATGATCAGGTGGAGGCGATGACGATGGCCGACAAGATCGTCGTCATGCGCGATGGCGTCGTCGAGCAGATCGGTGCGCCGCTGGCGCTTTACGACAGTCCCGTCAACATGTTCGTCGCCGGCTTCATCGGTTCGCCGGCGATGAATTTTCTGACGGGAGATATCCGGGACGACGGATTCTTCGTCGGCGATGTCCGGCTGCCGCTTGCCGCGCCGGCGCCGGAACTGGTCGGCCGGCGCGCGGTTTACGGCGTCCGGCCCGAACATATCGGCATTGGCGAAGACGGCGTTGCGGCAGAGGTCTGCGTGGTGGAGCCGACGGGCGCCGAAACCTATCTCGTTGTAAAGCTCGCGGGGCAGGAGGTCACCTGTGTCGCGCGTGACCGCCTGGATGTGCGGGTCGGGCAGTCGGTGCGGCTGTCGCCCGATCCGGGCCGCGTCCATCTTTTCGATCCGCAAAGCGGGCGACGTCTCTAGGGCAGGGGTTTCCGCGTCGGTTCTTGGCCCCGCGCCGGATGGCCGGCACGCGGGATTCCGGGCCGGTCCTGATGTCCATTTTTCCGTTTTTACCAGGCAAGGAGCAGATCATGAACCACGGCCATAAACCTCCCCGGACCTGGGGTGAGCTGCATGCCCTCGTCATGGCGAGCGGTTCCGCCTTTCCACGGCAACTGGCCCTGCTTGTGGACTTCGCCCTGCAGCATCCAGATATCATCGCCTTCGGGACCTGCTCATCAATCGCGCGTCGGGCCGGCGTGTCGGCGACAACCGTCTCCCGCCTCGCGGGCGTTCTCGGCTGTCGCTCGTTCCGCGATCTGCGGACGCTGTTCCGAGACAATCTGGTGCTCAGAGGAGGCGCGAATTCCCTGAAGACACAGGGAAAGGCCGTCAGGCAGCGAATGAGTCCCGGGCGTCCTGTGGAGGAATGTCAGGGCCGGTCATAGGCGAGGCGGAAGCCGATATGGCCCGTCGACGTATCGGCGCTGTGCCCCATGCGGGCGGCGATCCGATAGCGGTAGCAGTAGCTGACGTGGCAGAGGTAGGAGCCACCCTTGAGAAGGCGTTCGGCATTCCGCCCTGCAAGCGCGTTGCGCGCCTTTGCGGCCTGCGTGAGGGGTTGGACGTGAAACGCGTCGGCACACCATTCCCAGACATTGCCGCACATATTGAAGAGGCCTGCGGGGTTCGGTTCGAACGCGTCCACCGGCGCCGTGCCGCTATAGCCGTCAGCAAGGGAGTTGATGTGCGGGAAACGACCCTGCCAGATGTTGCAGTGGATGGCCCTGTCGCTGGGCTCGTCATCCCCCCATGGATACCGCATCTCCGCCCGGCCAGCTTTTGCGGCGTGCTCCCACTCGGCTTCGGAGGGCAGCCGGCCGCCAGCCCAGCGGGCAAAGGCCTGTGCATCGTTCCAGGAGACGTGGACGACCGGGTGCTGGTCATCCGCTCGGATTGGACCGGAGCCGCCCGGCAGGCGCCACGTCGCGCCGTCGACCCGATGCCACCAAGGCAGGCCGACCGGCTGGCTCGTCACGGTTCCCGACGCGACGAAGTCCTTGAAGACGAAGCTCCAGCCGAAACGTTCCGCATCCGTGACATAGCCGGTGTCCGCCACAAAACGGGCGAAACGCGCATTCGTGACGGCATGCCTGTCCAGGCCATACGCCCGTACGGCCACCTGGCGCGCCGGGCCCTCTCCGTCCGCGTCGATGACGGGCCTGTCGGTGCCGACGGTAGCGGTGCCCGCATCGAACCAGGCGATGTCCGTCAGCGCCGGTGGCGTCGTCGGCAGGATCTCTCCGTTTCGCGCCGATGCGCTGCCGGCGCCTTCCCGTTGCGGCAGGCTGCAGCAACTTCGTTTCGCTTCCGGGTTCTCCGCCATGTCGGGTTCGCATCCGCCTCGTCTCGTGTCGCAGATACTAGTGATGCTTTGCCATGCCGCATAATACTTAAATGTTCGAAAGCCATACGGAGGAGTTATGGACCTGCTGCGCAATATCGGCTTGCTGCGATCGTTCCTGACCGTTGCGAGGGAGGGCAATGTGACCGCTGCCGCCGAGAAGATGGGGCTCAGCCAGCCGGCCTTGACGCGGAACATCCGGCGGCTTGAGGAGGAGTGCGGGATAACGCTGTTCGACAGGCACACGCGCGGCGTCACCCTCACTATCTATGGGCAGACTCTGCTGCGTTATGCGCAGATGATCGATACGGAATGCCGCTTTGCCTCTTCCGAGTTGGAAGCGATGCGCAGCGGGCACCGGGGACACCTGAGGATTGGCGGAGGGCCGTTCTGGGGCGGTACGCTTTTGCCCAAGGCGCTGACGCTGCTGCACCAGCGCTTCCCCGATGTCCGCACGACCCTCGATGTCGGGGTCAATACTGTCATTCACCCGAAGCTCTTCGCCGGCGAACTCGACCTCGTGGTCTCGGCCAGTCCGCATGACCTGTCGGCGCTTCCGGACCATATCGGCTTTCGACCGCTCATCACCATCCAGAGTGGGATCTTCGCGCGCGATGCCCATCCGATCTTCGCGCGCTCGCCCCTCGACCTTAACAATCTGTCCCGGTTTCAATGGGTCCTCTACCAGGCCGATACGGACGCCATCGAGCGCCTGAGCGCTTTCCTGAAGTCGCTGGGAATTGGCCCGCCGCGGATTGCGGTCGAATCGAGCTCCCTCATGGCGGTCGTCGAACTGGTGCGCAGCGGCGATTTTCTCGCCTGTCTCGCTGCACCGCTGTTCGGGAGCTTTCGCGATATCGGCATTCGCCAGGTGGAGACGACACGCGAAATCTGGAGCTTTGATGCGGGGATCCTGTATCACAAGGCCGTTGAGACTACCGCGCCCTACGAGATGCTGCGGCGTGTGCTCACGGACCTAATCGCCGCCGCCGGTCTTGCGCCGAAAATCTGATATCGATACGCGCTGCTCAGCCTGGACCAGATTGAGGCCGACGAAGACCAGCACGTCACGGCGTTTGCCCAGGCGGCAGGCGAACAGGCGGTCGGCCTGCATGAGGTCAACAATGCCGTGTCGATCATCGACCAGTGTACGCAGCAGAATGCGGCCATCGTCAAGCAGTCCTCGGCGGCGAGCCGGGGTCTTGCGACGGAGGCCCAGCAACTGAGGTAACTGCTGTCCGGGTTCCAACTGGGGGATCATCCCGCCGGTGCGGCACGGCTGTCCCTGCGGCAGCGAGACTGCCATCGAAAGCGGCCTAAGCTGGCTGTGGCATAGGATTTCCAGAACTCGGAATATCTCCAAGACCTGGGGTCCCGCACGACCTTGGCGCCTCCACCACCCAACGCGGGGGACAGCCGGGTGAACATGTTCCGGCACAGATCAAGTCTTATGCCGGTTTGGCCGGTACGCGGTGAGGAACCTGTTGCCTAAAGTGGGGTATTCAAGAGGAGCCCTCTATGTCGAGATTCCGGAACACCATTTCGCTGACCGCCGACGCGGCACTGGACGCACTTTCCGCTGCCGTGGAGCGGGCGAAGGTAATCCAGGTTCCCCAGTGCATTTTCATCGTCGATACCAGCGGTGAGACCATCGCGAGCCTCCGGATGGACGGCGCGAAATACCTCAGCATGCACACCGCGCGTGCAAAGGCGCGGACCGCCGCCTCCATCAACGGCGCGACCGGCGCCATGGCGGCGGAATTCGGTTTTGCCGCCGGCATCGCCTCGCAGGGTGGGGTGACCCATCTGCCGGGCGGGCTTCCCATCCGCTTCGGCGGCGTCATCGCAGGGGCGATCGGTGTCGGATCCGGCACGGGCGAGCAGGATTTCGACGTCGCCCGCGCCGCGCTGAAGGCGCTCGGAGCCGACGAGGTCTGACCCGGCGATGAAAGTCGCGGCCTGACCACTCTCTCGTGCGTCTGGTTCCCTTTGCCGCGACCGCGCGCGGCAAAGGGTCAGTTGGCCGTATCGTGGTTTCCGGACAGTCCCCGCAGGATGCCTGTCAGGCGCGTCGCGACCTCGCGGCTTGCCCGGCTGAGGGGACGTTGTTGTCCGGTCACGAGGACGACGTGGCGGTTGATATAGGGCTCGCGGATGACGCTGCTGGCGAACTGGCCCCTCGACGTCTCGTCGGCAATCGTATGGGGTGCCTTCACCATGTAGCAGCTGCACCGGGCGGTCATGGCTTTCTGGCCGCCGGTTGAATCGATGTCGGCAATGACGTTGAGGGAGACCTTCAGTCGACGGGCGACGGAATCCACCATGATCCGCAGCCCGTTCGTCGGAGCCGGCAGAACCAGGGCGAAGTCTGCGAGCCGTTCGAAGGCGATCTCCTCGGGCAGGGTCCAGCCTTCTCTGGGCCCGGCAAGCACCAGGCGGGATTCCAGGAGGAGCGGCCCGTTCTCCATCCTGCCTTCGCGGTATTTGCTGTAGGCGCCGATGTCGATCAGTCCTTCCGACAGCCAGCGTTCGACCTGATCGCTGAAACCCTCGTAGACCTGCAGTCGTATGCCGGGGGTATGGGCGCGTAGCTGGTTGACGAGCTCGGGAATGGTGGGCTCGACGAGCGAGGTCGGCAGGCCGAGCGACACGATGCCGCTCGGAAGGCGGCTGAACGCCTTCAGGTCTTCCGCCGCCTGGTCCGCCTCGCGCAGCAGGAAGCGTGCCTTCTTCAGGGCTTCCTCGCCCAGTTCCGACAGCGCCACGCCCCTGCCGGTTCGGTAGAAGAGGGGACCGTCCCATTCCCTTTCCAGGTCGCCGATCGTCCGGCTCACCGAGGGCTGCGCCAGCCCCATGGAAACGGCGGCCTTGCTGAAGCTGCCGAGTTCCGCCGCGCGCACGAAAATCCTGAGGCTACCGAGTTCCATCTTTCCCACCTATACGGAAAATGAATATCCGATATTGGTAGCATGTAGTGGACGGATGACAAGGGAGCGCGATACCTTGCCTTTCATGCACAGAGGAGACCTGCATCAAGCAGGTTGTGCACTTGGGAACATTGGGAGGAGAATGGCATGATGGCCCGAACACGCATGTATCTGACCGTTGGAGGCAGCCTGGCGGCCCTGCTGATGTCCAGCACCGCCTGGGCGCAACAACAGGTCGTCCGCTTTCTGCACAACGAGACCGACCCGCCGAGCATCGAGTTCTTCAATAACGCGATCAAGGCCTTCGAGGCGGAGAACCCCGGCATCCATATCGAGATGGAGGCCGTCAGCACCGATGGCCGGCTTCAAAAGGTTCTCGCTTCGATCAACACGAAGACGATGCCGGAGATCTTCAAGGTCCTGCCGGAAGAGCGCTTCGAGTTCGCCCGCAAGGGTTATCTCGTCCCCCTTGACGACATGATCGACGAGATCGGCCGCGACGACTACGTTGCAGGCTCGCTCGTGCCCGTCGAAGGCAAGATCTATGACGTTCCCTATACGCTCGGCAATTACGGCGTGCTCTGGCAGCGCGAGGATTTCCTGAAGGCCGGGAACATCTCGACCCCGAAGACCTGGGACGAGTTGCTGGCGAGCGCCGAGACGCTGACGGGAGGGGACGGCAACTTCGGCTTCCTGTTCCCCGCCGGCAAGAACCGCATGACGGGGATATTCCTGTCGCAGATGATCTGGAGCGCCGGCGGCACCTATTTCGACAAGGACCTCAACGTCACCTTCGACAATCCCGGCACGGTCAAGGCGCTGACCTTCCTGCGCGACATCGCGAAATTCTCGCCGCGCGGCATCGGCTCCTATTCCTACGGCGACATGATCAACGTCTACCTGACGGGCAAGATCGGGCTCGACATCTATGCGCCGCGGCTCATCGCCACTGCGGCCGCCAACACGCCCGATCTTCTGAAGAACACCGTCGCCGGCAACATGCCGGTCGGCCCGAGCGGCGTCGGGGTCAAGTTCGTGAACGCGAACAGCTTCGCGCTTTCCTCGGAGGCGGTCGGCTCGAAGAATGTCGAGGCCGCGCGCAAGTTCCTGAAGTTCATCGTCACCGGCGAACGCCTGCGGGACTTCTCGCTCACCGTCCATCCCCATCTCATTCCGCCGCTCAAGGGCGTCCAGGAAGAGGTCATCACGCAGGGTGCGGCGCAGACCCTCGGCGGCCGCGAGGAGATTTCCCGCATCGCCTTCGACACCTCCAACGCGCTCGATTTCGAATCGGAGGCCGGTGCGCAGTTCAAGAATGGCGCGGTCATCCGCTCCGGCGTGGTCAATCCCTATATCGGCTCGATCGTCGCACGGGATATCCCCGCCCAGGTCGTGCAGCGCGTCGTCCTGCAGGGTGAGGACCCGGCAGCCGCCGCCGCATGGGGCCAGCAGCGTATGCAGGCCATCGTGGACGATCTGAAGAAGAAATAACGTCCAGACAAGGTCCGCGTGAAGGACACGCGGACCGCATTTTTCAGGAGAAGCATATGTCAGAGGAACAACCGGTGGCGCCGGTCGTCTCATTGCGCGAACGCGTCAAGTCGCCGCCCGCACCGGCCATGGTGGAATCCTATTTCGGCCCCGCGGTCGCCGCGGGGATCCGCTTCCAGTTCGAGCCGGAAATGCACGTCCACCTCGCCCATGCCGTCATGCTCGCCGAACGCGGTATCGTCGGCAAGGCCGACATCGCCCGCATCCTCGCCGTCCTGGTCGACCTCAAGGCGACCGGCGTCAAGGCGCTGACCATCGATTACCAGCAGGAAGACCTCTATTCCTATATCGAGCGCTACATCGTCGAGACGCTCGGCCCGGAGACCGGCGGGCGCCTGCACACCGGTCGCAGCCGCAACGACCTGCACACGACCTCCTGGCGGCTGGTGCTGCGCGGCCTGCTGCTCGACCTGCTCGACATCGTCGGCACCCTCCGGCGGACCCTGCTGGACATGTCCGGGCGGCACGTCGAGACGGTCATGCCGGGCTACACGCATTCGCAGCATGCCCAGCCGATCTCGTTCGGTTACTACCTGCTTGCGGCCGCCGACCTGATGGAGCGCGACTACGGCCGCCTCCTGCACGCCCTTGCCTGCTGCGACCGCAGCCCGCTGGGCTCGGGTGCCCTGTCGACGACGGGCTTTCCCATCGATCGCGAGATGACGGCGAACCTCTTGGGCTTCTCGCGGCTGGTCGAGGTCGGCTATGACGGCGTCTCGATCCGCGACGACCTCCAGGAGACGGCCGCAGCCCTTGCCGTACTGATGACCGGCGTCTCCCGGATCGCCACCGACGTCCAGACCTGGAACACGATGGAATTCGGCATGCTCGAACTGGACGACGCCTATTCAAGCGTCTCCAGCATCATGCCGCAGAAGAAGAACCCGCAGGCGATGGAGCATGTGAAGGCGGTCGCCGCGATGGCGGTCGGCACGCTGAACACGGTGCTCGCCGCCTCCAAGAACACCGCCCTTGCCGATGTCAACGACGGCGTCACCGCCGGCAACGCGCCGACGATGGACATGCTGGAGCGGACGGCGAGGGCGCTCACTGTTTTCGAGGGCGCGCTGCGCACGCTCACCGTCAAGCCGGATGTGATGCGCCATCTCGCCGAGATCGGTTTCGGCACGGCGACGGAGCTTGCCGACATCATCGTGCGCGAGGCGGGCATGTCCTTCCGCATGGCGCACAACATCGTCGGGCGCGTTGTCCGCGAGGCGATCGAGGCGCATCATACGGCGATGGACATCACATCCGCCGATCTCGACGCAGCGTCGCAGGCCCTGTTCGGCCATCCGCTCGGCATTTCCGCGGACGAGGTGAGGAAGGCGCTGGACCCGACCGAAAACCTGAAGACCCGCGCCGTCACCGGCGGCCCGGCCCCGATCCGCATGGCCGAGATGCTCGACCGCCGCAAGGCGGCGCTCGAAAGCGATCTCGCCGGCGTCACCGATATCCGGCGGCGGATCGCGGAGGCCGACCACACCCTCATGGAGCAGGCGCGCCGGATCATGGATGATGCCGGTTTGCAGACCCCGTCACAGATTGCGAGAGAAAGCCATGGCACGAGTTGAAATCAATCAGATCAGCAAGATCTTCGCCGATCACACCGCGGTTTCCGACGTCAGCCTGACCGTCAACGACGGCGAGTTCCTCGTGCTGCTCGGCCCTTCCGGCTGTGGCAAGAGCACGCTGCTGCGTATGATCGCGGGCCTGGAGCTGCCGACCTATGGCGATATCTTCATCGGCGATCGGCGCGCCACGCGCCTGCAGCCGAAGGACAGGAACATCGCGATGGTGTTCCAGAACTACGCCCTCTATCCGCATCTGACGGTCTACGAGAACATCGCCTTCCCGCTCCGGGTGCGCGGGGCGGACAGGAAGCTCGTCGACGACAAGGTGCGCTGGGCCGCCGAGCTGGTCGGCCTCACCCGCATGTTGAAGCGCAAGCCGCGGCAGATGTCCGGCGGCGAGCGCCAGCGCACGGCGCTTGCCCGTTCGCTGGTACGCGATCCCGACGTCTTCCTGCTCGATGAGCCGCTCTCGAACCTCGACGCCAAGCTGCGCCATTCCTCCCGCGAGGAGTTGCGCCAGTTCCAGGACCGGGTCGGCGTCACGTCGATCTACGTCACGCACGACCAGGTCGAGGCCATGGGCCTTGGCGACCGCATCGTCGTCATGCAGGGCGGCTCCGTCCGGCAGGTCGGTACGCCGGAGGAGATCTACCTCCATCCCGCCGACACGTTCGTCGCCACCTTCATGGGCTCGCCGCCGATGAACCTGGTTGCGACCGGCGACGTGACGCTCGGCTTCCGGCCCGAGAACTTCCTGCCCAAGGCGAGCTTTACCGGCGACGTCGCCGTCACGCCGATCACATTCAACGTGCACCGGGTCGAATATCTCGGCGGCGACCGTCTGCTCTACGGGGCGGTTTCCGGCGATCTGCCGGAAACCCAGGTCATCGCCCGCATCCCTTCCAGCGTCTCCTACAGCCCGCTTCTCAACACCGACGTCACCTTCGCCGTCGCCGATCGTGAATTGCGCCGATTTGACACCGCGAGCGGCAAGGCGATCGTCTGCGAAGCCTCGACGGAGAAGAGGAGGGTGGCCAATGGCTGACAATCGCGCCGCGCTCTCGGGCGACCGCCTGCTCGCCTATGCCGCCCTTGCCCCAAGCGCCTTCCTGCTGCTGCTGCTGGCCGGCGTGCCGACCATCACCGTCTTCGTCACCGCCATGCAGGATGTCGGCATGGGCGATACCGACGGCCCGTTCATCGGGTTCGAGAACTTCGCCTGGGTTTTCGCGGAACCGGCCTTCTACACCGCGCTCTGGAACACCTTCGTCTGGGTCTTCGGCAGCGTCGCCCTGGAAATGCTGCTGGGGCTCGGTCTCGCGCTGCTGCTCAACAAGAACTTCGCCTTCCGCGGCGCCGCCCGCGCCATCATCCTTGCACCCTATCTCGTGCCGACGGTTGTGGCCGTGCTGACATGGCGCTACATGCTGCACGACATCGTCGGCGTGGTGAACGCCGTCCTCACCAATCTCGGCATCACCGACCAGCCGCTGCTCTGGCTGAACAGCCAGGGGCTGGCGATGACCTCGGTCATCATGGTCGGCGTCTGGAAGTTCTTTCCCTTCGTCGTCATCGCCATTCTCGGCATCCTGCAATCCATCCCCCAGGAACAGTACGAGGCAGCGAGGATCGACGGGGCTTCGGACTTCCAGCAGTTCTGGCGCATCACGCTGCCCTATGTGCTGCCGGTCTTCCTGTTGACGGCGCTCCTGCGCACCATCTGGTCCTTCAACAAGTTCGAGATCATCTACCTGATGACCGGCGGCGGCCCGCTGGATGCGACCACGACCCTGCCGATCCTCGTCTATCTCAAGGCGTTTTCGGATTTCGAGTTCGGCCGTGCCGCGGCGATCGCCATCGTCACGCTGGCCATCCTGTGCGGCCTGCTCGCCGTCTACTTCTTCTTCATCAAGAGAGCGGAGGCACGCCAATGACCGCCATCGCCAACAGCACCCCCGCGCCGCTGCCGCGCAACCGGGAAATCGCCGACGTGCATTACCTCGCTTCGCGGGTCATGCTCTATCTCCTGGCCTTCACCGCCGTCAGCGTCATCGGCTTTCCGCTCTTCTGGATGCTGATCTGCTCGTTCAAGCCGGGCGGCGAACTCTACGCCACGCCGCCGACCTTCCTGCCCAACGAATGGACGCTGCAGAACTACCGCGACCTCTTCGTCCAGACGAACTTCCTCACCTATTTCGCCAACAGCCTGATCGTCGCCTGCGGAGCGACCTTCCTGTCGCTCGTCATCGGTGGGCTCGGCGCCTACAGCCTCAGCCGGTTCCGCTTCTTCGGCATCGCCGCGTTCTCCAACGCGACGCTCGTCTGCTATATGCTGCCGGAAGTGCTGATCGTGCTGCCGCTCTATATCTACGTGGTCAAGCTCGGCATGGCCGACACGCTGATCTCGCTGATCATCGCCAACACGGCGTTCACGCTTCCGCTGGCCCTGTGGTTCATGCGCTCGTATTTCAACGCGATCCCCGTGAGCCTCGAGGAAAGCGCGATGATCGACGGATGCACGCGGCTCGGCGCGATGATGCGCATCACGGTGCCGCTCGCCCTGCCGGGCATCATCTCGGTCGGCGTCTTCAGCTTCAACCATGCCTGGAACGAGTTCCTCTTTGCGCTGGTCTTCGTGTCTTCCGAGACGAACAAGACCCTGCCGCTGGGGCTCGCCACCTGGATCGGTCAGGACAACATCTATTCCTGGGGCATGCTGCTTGCGGGCGCCGTGCTGGTGACGGTTCCGGTCATCCTTTTCTACCTGCTCGTCCAGCGCAAGCTCGTCGTCGGTCTCGCCGATGGCGGCGCCAAGGGCGAATAATCTTTCGAACGGAGGAAATCATGAAGATCAAGAACGTGACGGTCATCGCCGTCGAGATCCCGCTTGCCCGCAATTTCGGCGGCAGCCGGTACAATGTCACCAAGCGCTGCACCATCATCACGCGGATGGAGACGGATAGCGGCCTCGTCAGTGAGATCTACAACGGCGACAACCGCGACCATATGCGCGAGGTCGTCGAGATCATCGAGAAGGAACTGGTGCCGATGCTGATCGGCGAGGAAATCTTCGCGATCGAGCGGCTCTGGCAGAAGATGTTCAAGGCGGCCGAGTGGAACCGCGACCGCAAGCTCGTTATGGAGGCCATCGCCTGCATGGACAGCGCGCTCTGGGACCTGATGGGCAAGGCCGCGGGCGTCAATGTCTGCCGGCTCCTCGGCGGCTACCGCCAGGAGCTTCCGATCATCTGCATCGGCGGTTATTACGAGAAGGACAAGACGCTGGCCGACCTTGGCCGGGAAATGGAGAGGCTGCGCGAGGCCGGTCTTGCCGGCTGCAAGGTGAAGGTGGGTGGCCTTTCGGCCGAGGAGGACGCCAAGCGCGTCGAGGCGGCTCGCAAGGGCGGCGGCGACGGCTTCTGGATCGCGGTCGACGCCAATCGCGGCTGGCCGGTGGCCGAAGCCGTGAAATTCGCCCGCCTGATCGAGAAATACGACATCGCCTGGTTCGAGGAACCCTGCCACTGGTACGACGACGCGCGCATGATGGCGCAGGTTCGTCGTGCGACCTCCATCCCCGTCGATGCCGGCCAGAGCGAGATGAATGCCGCGGGCGTGCGGCGCCTCGTCGCCGCGGAAGCCGTCGACATCGTCAATTTCGACGCATCGGAGGCCGGCGGCATCACCGAATGGCGCCGCGCCGCTGCCCTCTGCGCCCTCAACGACATCCGCGTCGGCCATCACGAGGAAGCGCAGATCGCCATGCACATGATCGCCGCGATCCCCAACGGCCTGTGCGTCGAGTGCTTCGAGCCGGCGCGCGACCCGATCTGGGCGGGCCTGATCGCCAACCGTCCCAACCCGAAGGACGGCATCATCCAGGTCCCGCAGGGCCCGGGTTTCGGTGTCGAGCTGGACTGGGATATGGTCAAGCGCTACCGCGTGAACTGACCGATGGCCGTCGCCGACAGCAGAGCGCTTCACGCGGAGGGGCGGCGCCGCAGCGTGCGCCTTGCCAAACAGGTGCGGCTGGCGGCCGCCTTCCTGCTCATGATGGTCTCGGGGCTGGTGTGGAATTCCTTCGCCCTGTTCCTCGTCGCGCTGGAGGGGGAGTTTCACTGGTCCCGCGCCTCGATCTCCGGTGCCTACGGCGCCTTCGCGCTTATTAATGCGGTGAGCGCGCCCCTCTTCGGCTTCCTGCTCGGCCGGTACAACAGCCGTGTCCTGCTGGCCGGCGCGGCGATGCTGCTCGGCACGGCCTTCCTCCTGACCGCGCATGTGTCGACGATCGGGCAGTTCTGGCTCGCCTTCGGTCTCGTCGGCGGCCTGGGGACGCATTGCACCAGTTCCTATGCGATCTTCGCCGTGCTTGCCGGCCGCTTCCGCAAGCGGCCGGCAACGGCGATGGCCATTGCCGATGCCGGATCGGGCCTCGCCGCCTTCCTGGGCCTGCCGGTGATGAGCTGGATGATCGAGGACCTTGGCTGGCGCTTTACGTATTCAGCTCTCGGCATCGTCCTGATGGGCATCGCCGTGCCGCTCCATCTGTTCGTGATCGACCGGGTGAAGTCCGCGTCCGGTACGGGCGGCAGATATGGCTTGGCGGGGCTCGGCAGGGGCACCATGCTGGCGCTCGTCATCAGCTATTTCTGCGGCTCGGCGGCTTATCACGGCCTGATGACCCAGCAGATCGCGCTGTTCGAGGACAACAGCGTCAATGCGCAGACGGCGGTCTGGATCGCGGCCGTCGCCGGCCTGATCATCTTCGTCTGGCGCCTGCTGTCCGGCTGGCTCTGCGATCTGTGGGGCTCCGGGCCGGTCATGGCGCTTGCTGCGCTGGCGGGCGTTCTGACCTTCGGCATGCTCGTGGGGATCCTCGTGACGGCGAACGTCGCCGCGCTCCTCGTCTATCCCCTCGTGCTCGGCGTCGCCTTCGGCGGCCAGCAGGTCCTGCTCGCCGATCGCGCGCGCCTCGTCGTCACGCTTTCCGCCCTCTCCGCAGTCCTTGGCGTTTGCCGGCTCGCCTCCGGCGCGGGCATGGCCGTAGGTCCGGTCCTCGCCGGCTCCCTCCACGACTGGGCGGGGGGCTACGGTGCCGCCATCGCGGTCATAGCCGGCCTCGCTTTGCTTCACTTCGTCACTTTTGCCGCCATTCGGCGAAGGCAGGCGCCGAAGATATGATATGAATAGCGGTGTCGGCTACCGCGGCTATGGACAAAGACAGAAACGCAAGATGGAATTACAAACGTCAATGGAAGTCAGTTAAGAGTCTCTACTGAACGGCTTTCCTGGCCGCACGGAACGCATGGAGTGCAAAGTCCTCCTGCGCACGACCGCGGAATATGCGCTCCTCGAAACCGGCACGGCTGGAGTGTCTGGTCTCAGCGTGTGGTGGAGCCAGATTAGCTGATCCTTGTTTGAAGATCGCTCAACGAGGAACTCCGTTATCTGCGTGCCAAAATCTACCAGCGGTCCGACGCTGATCCTCCGATCCGGCGCCTCTCCGCCCTCGAGCGCTTCAAGGCGTGAGCCATCATTAGGCCGGTACGACGCCAAAGTTCGCAGCTGTTGGTATACCTAATCAGATCTTCGGATCTGCTGGGTCAGCCGCCTCTGCGCAGACCATTTCCAACAGGTACGCGAGAAATTTCGTCTTCTTCCCAGCAGTGGGATGCTGTGCGTGGCGTTCGACTGTCGGCAGAATGTCCGATACGGCCCTGTATACAATCTGGGAAATCTGTTCGTCCGTCAGCGGTGGTGAAACTTTCGAGTCTTCCATCTTCTTACCCTCCAGCTGCAACCAAGCGCGAAAGTTTGGGGCGTTCGGATATCTGGGCGGATACAGCCAGCGGATTTTCAACATGCACGCCGAGATCGAGTAAGCTTCCGCGAATTCCGTAGTTACGGTGATGCCATTCGAGTGTTGCAGACGTCGGATAAGCGCAGAACGGAACGATGAAGTGTTCGTTAAATTGAGACGGTGCGTTAAGCGGCAGCACGTCCCAGCCGGTTGAAAGAAACATGTTGAGCAGCTTAGGATAGGTTTCTACAATCAAGGCTTCGATACCCACCAGCAGACAGTATTCGAGCACGCCGGCCATCTGACGGCTGGAGACTGCTACACCATCTATCGGACTGGCATCGATTGCTGCGACACAGCGCGTCCATTCATAGATGGTGTTTCCGTGAGGGCGCGATCCATCGCCCATTAACTGCGGGTATACATCTGACAGCAGATGGGGCTCAGTGGTCGGCAGAAGACGAGAGTACCCAACAATCTCGCCGGCATGGTTTAGCTGCGGAAAATGGATGGCCCTAGGTCCATCGAACTGGTCAATTTCTCGGCCATCGGGCCGGCGGATGTCATTCCATCCCAGACGCTCGACAAACTGTTGGTGTCGAAAACGCCAAACGTCTTCCATCAGAGACGACTGGCGTGCCGCCTCCTTGCCCCAAAGCACTTTAAGCATGGCAAACCCCCATTTGCTCGGGGAGCATGACAAGCTTTCATGCGTCTTCAAATAGGCGGAACCGCCTATTTACAACTTCAAAATCCCCTGTCGAAAGGCCTCCGCGACCGCTTGTGGGCGGTTGACAGCCTCGAGCTTTGACGCCGCATTGTCGATCAGATGACGAATGGTCCGCTCGGAGCGATCGAGAATTTGACCGATTTCCCAGTCGGTTTTCCCATCGGCGCACCAAGCTATGCACTCGCGTTCGCGCGGCGTGAGGGCAATCGATACCCGTGGCGCAACCCGCGCTTTCCTTTTGATCAAGTTCCTTAAATAGTTATGGGCGTAGATTGCGATTACATGCAGTGCATTGCGATGCTCAAGCGGTAGCTCAACCTTGCGCCCAGCAAAGCTTACGATTCCCTGCATGCCTTCCGCAGCGTGGATTGGAACACTTAGACCGTCGCGCATTCCATACTCAGCCGCTTCATCCATCACGAGCTTTGATTGGCTAGGTATGTCGTCGTTGCAGACGGTCTCAGACCACAAGAACATGTCATCTGTCTGGAGAGAGCGCCGAATGACGGGATCGGCGTGAACATAGTTTTGCGAGAGATAGCGGTCAAACCAGCCAACGGGCCAACGATGCCCGATGAAGTATGGGTCGATACGCTCATTCGCCTTGGGAATTCCGGATATAGCAAACATTTCTATTCCGAAAAATGAGGCAGATACCGTTAGCCCATTGAGAATTCTTTCCTCGGTATCCGCACACCGCGCGCACTCAATAAATTCGAACATGGCATTGGCGATATCATTCGGCATGTGCTTGCCCCTATTACTGTATCCCCTAAAAGCAAATGCTAACGCAAACGACAGCAGCAATCGATTGCATTTTCTTTCGTTGCACG
>CAMLOC010000014.1 GCA_946481465.1 uncultured Shinella sp.
CTCGGTCGCATCGAGGCGCAGGCCGTCGAACCGGTAGTCGACGATCCAGTGCAAGGCGTTGTCGATGAAGTAGCGGCGCACCTGCGCGCGCTCGAAGGCCGGCGCCGCCCCCCAGGGCGTATGGCGTTCGGGATGGAAGAACGGCGGGGCGATGCGCGGCAGGACGTTCCCGACCGGGCCGAAATGATTGTAGACGACGTCGAGCAGCACCAGGATCCCATGGCCGTGGGCCGCGTCGACCAGCGCCTTCAGGTCGTCAGGGGTGCCATAGGCATTGTGCGGCGCATAGTGCAGCACGCCGTCGTACCCCCACCCGCGCCGTCCGGCGAAATGCGCGACAGGCATGATCTCGATGGCCGTGATACCGATGGCGCGCAGGTGCGCAAGCCGCTCGATCGCGGCGCGGAACGTGCCGTCCGGCGTGAAGGCGCCGACATGCAGTTCATAGAGCACCGCCTCTTCCCACGGGCGGCCCTTCCAATCCGGATGTCGCCAGACATAACCGGCATGGTCGATGACGAGGGAAGGGCCTTCCAGCCCGCCCTCCTGCGCGTGCGAGGCCGGATCGGGAATGGTGAGGCCATCGGAAAGACGGAAGGCGTAGCGATCGCCCGGCCGGACACGTTCCGTCTCGACCGCATGCCATCCGTCACCCGCCGGGCGCATGGCGATCTCGCGGCCCTCCGCAACGAGCGTGACCGTCTCTTCGGCAGGCGCCCAGAGGCGGAACCGCACCCGACCGTCTTCCAGGATGGCCGGTCCCCAGTGGTCTGGCATCAACGATGCTGGCGTCATGCGGAACCTCTCGCTGCGTGTGGGGGAGGGAACCGGGCGGCAGCGGAAATGTTCCGGAACAAATCCCGGCTTTTCGCGTTGCACCATCGCTCCTTCCGCACCCGACCGGCGCTTCCGTTCCTCCGGCAAAACCCGTCGCGGGTCGGCGGAGCCTTCGCAGGTGATCCGGTCGGTAAGCCGCCTGCCCGAGAGAAGGGGACCCGCCGCATGAGTTACGCATTTTCCGAACTCGATTTCATGAAGCCGGAACTTGGCGCCGAGTTCACCGGCGAGGGCACGCATTTCGCCGTGTTCTCGGCCCATGCCGAACAGATGGACCTCTGCCTGTTTTCCGAAGACGGCAAGGAAGAGACCGACCGGCTGGCGCTGCCCAAGCGCGAGGGGGATATCTGGTCGGGCTATATCGCCGGCCTGAAGCCGGGCACCGTCTACGGCTACCGGGCCCATGGACCCTACGACCCGAAGAACGGCCATCGCTTCAATGCGAACAAGCTGCTCCTCGATCCCTATGCCAAGCAGGTCGTCGGCGAGATTGCCTGGGACGACGCCCTCTACGGCTACACCATCGGCGATCCGGCCGGTGACCTCTCGTTCGACAAGCGCGACAGCGCGCCCTTCATGGTCAAGGGCGTGGTGCAGGATCCGGATTTCGACTGGGCGGGCGACGCCGCCATCCGCCGGCCATGGACCGAGACGATCATCTACGAGGCGCATGTGCGCGGCATGACGATGAACCATCCCGGCGTTCCCGAAGCGCTGCGCGGCACCTTCATGGGCATGGCGAGCGACCCGATCATCGAGCATCTGGTCGACCTTGGCATTTCCGCGGTCGAACTCCTGCCGATCCAGTATTTCCCCGACGACCGCCACCTCCTGGAAAAAGGCCTGCGCAACTATTGGGGCTACCAGACGCTCGGCTTCTTCGCGCCGCAGCCGCGGTTCCTCTCCGGCCGGGCGATCACCGAATTCAAGACCATGGTCAAGCGCTTCCATGCCGCCGGCATCGAGGTGATCATGGATGTCGTCTACAACCACACGGCCGAAGGCTCCGAGCGCGGCCCGACCCTCAGCTTCCGCGGGCTCGACAATCTCAGCTATTACCGCCTGTCGCCTAAGGACCTGCGCCACAGCTACGACACGACCGGCACCGGCAACACGGTCAACATCGCCCATCCCATGGTGCTGCGCATGGTGCTCGACAGCCTGCGCTACTGGGTCGGCGTCATGCATGTCGACGGCTTCCGCTTCGACCTTGCCAGCACGCTCGGCCGCACGCGGCATATCGAGTTCGACCGCGACGGCACGTTCTTCGACGCGATCCGGCAGGATCCGATCCTTTCCGGCGTGAAGCTGATCGCCGAGCCCTGGGATGTCGGCGACGGCGGCTACCAGGTGGGCGGCTTCCCGCATCCCTTCCGCGAATGGAACGACAAGTACCGCGACGACGTGCGCCGCTTCTGGAAGGGGGACGGCGGCCTCGTTCCGGGGCTGGCGACGCGGCTCACCGGCTCGTCCCCGCAGTTCAACCATTCGGACCGCGGCGCCACCTCGTCGGTCAACCTGATCAGCGCCCATGACGGCTTCACGCTCATGGACACGGTCTCCTACGACGGCAAGCACAACGAGGCGAACGGCGAGGACAACCGCGACGGCCATTCCGACAACCATTCGCATAATATGGGCGCCGAAGGCCCGACGGAGGACGAGGCCATCCGCACGGCGCGCGACCGTCGCCGGCGCAACATGATCGCGACCCTCCTGCTCAGCCAGGGCGTGCCGATGCTGCTCGGCGGCGACGAACTCGGCAACAGCCAGGACGGCAACAACAACGCTTATTGCCAGGATAACGAGACCGGCTGGACCGACTGGAGCGGCCTTGGCGATCCCTTCCTCGATTTCTGCAAGAGCGTCGTCTCCTTCCGGAAAGCCCATCCGGCGCTGCGGCAGGAGCGGTTCCTGACGGGCGAGCCGGGCGAGGACGGCACGGTCGACATTGCCTGGTACGGGCCGGACGGCGCCGTCATGGCCGATGCCGCCTGGACGGACGGCAATCTGCGCAGCCTCGGCCTCTTTCTGGCGAAGCCCGCGAACGGCGAGGCGGCGGACCAGCTCTTCATGGCTTTCAATGCCGGCGGGGAGGATTGTGCGGTGACGCTGCCCGTCGTGAACGGCATCACGGCATGGAAACGGGTTCTCGACACGGGAGCCGCGGAGGATGCCTTTGCCGAACACCCTGCCGAAAGCCCCGCCGTGATCTACCCGGCGAGCATCGCCGTCTTCCAGCCCGCGGACTGACGACAAACCATGGCGCCCGACAACCTCAAGGAGACCGGTCTCGTCTATGTCAGCGACAGCGAGCCGGGCATCCGGCGCCGGCGGACGGGCCGCGGCTTCTGCTATCGCCTGCCCGACGGTGCGCTCCTGCGCGATGCCGCGGAGAAGGCGCGCATCGCCGCCCTCGGCCTTCCGCCGGCCTATGAGAACGTCTGGATCTGCATGGAGGCCAACGGCCACCTTCAGGCGACCGGCTACGATGCGCGCGGGCGCAAGCAGTACCGCTATCATCCCGACTGGCAGGCGCTGAAAAGCGGCGACAAGTTCGACCAGCTCGTCGCCTTCGGCCATGCGCTGCCGAAACTGCGGCGCGCGGTGAAACGTGATCTCGACGGCGAGCCCGGCGCGATCGCCACCATGCTGGCGGCGATCACCGTCCTGCTTGACGAAGCCCAGCTTCGCGTCGGCAACCGGGCCTATGCGGTGGAGAACAAGACCTATGGCGCAACGACCCTGCTCAAGCGCCACGTCACCGTCGCCGACGGGTGCATCGCGCTGCGCTTCACTGCAAAGGGCGGCAAGCGCGTGCGCCGGACGCTGAAGCATCCCCGCCTCCAGCGCCTGCTGGAGGACTGCGCCGACCTGCCGGGCCGACAGCTCTTCGTGTGGAAGGACGAGGGCGATCTCGTGCGGCCGATCGACTCGGGCCGGCTCAACGCCTATCTCGCCGAGATTTCCGGTATCGCCATTTCGGCAAAAACCTTTCGCACCTGGGCCGGCAGCCTTGCCGCCTTCGCCCATGCCCGCCGTGAGATCGAGGCCGACAGGCGCCCGACGATTAAGGGCATGGCCGAGGCAGCGGCCGAGATCCTGCACAACACGCCGGCCATTGCACGGTCGAGCTACATCCATCCGCAAATCGTGGCGCTCGCCGAGGCGCCGGAAACCCTTCGCCGCGCCTTGCACCGCCCGGCGCTGGACATTTCGGGACTACGGGTGGAGGAAGAGCGCCTGCTGCGCTTTCTCGAAAGCCCGAAAAGGGCGCAGCAGGGTTAGGGTATCCGCCTCAAGGGCGAAGGGCGAGCGTCTTGCCGCCTTTCGGCGGAGGGCGGCGGATCGCATCGACCGCCCTGCGGGTGGCCTCGTCGGTATCGTTCGACGTGCGTTTCGTCTTCAGATGTTCGGGCAGGGCGACCCGTTCGAGTTCGGCGCGCTCGCGCGCGGCCTGCTCCCAATGCTCGCGATCCTTGCCCTCCGGGCGGCCTTGCGCCTCCCACAGGCCATAAGCGCGCTTGCTGATCCATTCCTGGCGTTCGTCATCCACGATGATGTCCCTTCGGTGGTGGCAGCGGTCTATGCCGCCGTCCATGAATTCACGCGGAAACCGGCTTCCTTGGCCGCCTCGATGAAGGCGCGGCGCGCGAAGGCCGGGTCGTCGTCGCTTGCCAGCCCCTGCTCGCAGACGCTCTTGGCCATCAGCGCTGCAGGTCCGTCCTTGATCGGCCAGTGGTTCTTCAGGCACAGGAGCGCATCGCGCGTGCTCTGCACGCGGAGCACCTGCTTGTCGCCCTCGAGCACGGCGGCCTCGTCCCACAGCCGGTCGGTTGCAAAGATGGTCATTGCGGAGCCTCCGTCGCGGGTCTTTCGGCGGGAATGTCGACAAGGCTGACGATGCCGACGACCCGCCGGTCGTCGTCCACCACCACGAGGCGGCGTACCCCGAGTTCGCGCATGCGGGCCGCCACCATCGCCGTGTCGTCGCCCTGGTTACACACTTCAGGCGACACGGTCATGAATTCGGCGATCGCCATGGAGGTGGAATGTCCCCGCCCCAGGACCGACACCACGATATCGCGATCCGTGATGATGCCGACAATGGCCCCGACGCCCGGCACCTCGACCGGCAGGGCGCCCACTTCGGTTTCGAGCATCAGCCGGGCGGCCGACTGGGCGGTGTCATTGGGGGAGACGGTCACGATCTGGGCGGACATCACGTCCTTCACAAGCATTTCCGTCGTCCCTTCAGAACCGTCCGTTGACGAGGCTGCGGCCGTTCGGCGCAGCGGGCACGACCACCTCCTCGTGATCCTGCCGGTTGAGCGGGAGATCGACCTGCTGCGGCACGATCACCTGCGGTTCCCAGGAATTGCGGCGTTTGGGGGTGTTCCGCAGGTCGGCATCGGGGATGGCGGCGGGTTTGCGGGCGAGCGGCTTCTTCTTCTGGCGCACGGTGAACTCCTGCGAACGGCATTGTCTTCCCAACAAACGCAGACACCCCCGCTTGGTTCCGCAAAAAAGCCGGGAACCGACGGGCTTCCCGGGCATTGTTGTCGAGCCAAATCGATATCGTGCAGAGGGGCCGCGGATGCTGTTTGCAGGAAAGGTCGCCCTCGTCACCGGCGCGGGCTCCGGGATCGGCAAAGCCACGGCGCTGGCGCTCGCCCGCTACGGGGCCAGCGTCGGCGTGCTGAGCCGCAACGCCGACGAGGTGGCGGCGGTCGCAACCGAAATCCGCCGGCAGGGCGGCGCGGCTCTGGCGCTTCCGGCGGATGCGGCGGACGAAGCGTCGATGCGCGCCGCCGTCGAACAGCTCGCGAGCGCCTTCGGCGGCCTTCACATCGTCGTCGCCAATGCGGGCGTCAACGGCGCATGGGCACCGATCGACGACCTGGCGCCGGCCGAATGGGACGAGACGATCGCCATCAACCTGCGCGGCACCTACCTGACGCTCCATCTCACCGTGCCGCTGCTCAAGCAGGCGGGGGAGGGCGCAATCGTCGTCGTCTCCTCGATCAACGGCACGCGCACCTTCACCACGCCGGGCGCGACCGCCTATGCCGCCACCAAGGCGGCGCAGGTCGCCATGGTGCAGCAACTGGCGCTGGAACTCGGCAAGGCCCGCATCCGCATCAATGCCGTGTGTCCCGGCGCCATCGAGACCGACATCGACGACAATACCGAGCAGCGCGGGGCGGAAGAGGCGGGCATCCCCGTCGTCTGGCCCGAGGGCGATATCCCGGTCTCGCAGGGCAAGCCCGGCACGGCCGACGAGGTCGCCGACGCGATCCTCTTCCTCGCCTCCTCGAAGGCCCGGCACATTACCGGCATCCCGCTGTGGATCGACGGCGGGCAGGGCCTGTTGCGCTAGCGGCGGCGTCTCGGCCAGGCGTCGTTTGACGCGGCAGGGTGGTGCCCTATCTCCCCTCGCGGTCCCGTCCTCCCGCGTGCGGGGAAAGCGGAAGAGTGCGGGAGTGCTTGAAAGAGGTGCCGAATGGGGTTTGAGAAGGGCCCGGACGCAGAGGTGGACAGTCGTTATCCGTTCCTGAGCGGGGGCGGGGGTGCCGCCGTGCTGATCGCCGGCTTCGACTGGTCCCGGACGCCGCTCGGCCCCCTCGCCGAATGGCCTCAGAACCTCACGGCGGCGACCGCCCTTCTGTTGCGTTCGCCCATGCCGATCCTCCTGTTGTGGGGCCGGGACGGCGTCATGATCTACAACGACGCCTATTCCGCCTTTGCCGGCGGGCGGCATCCGACCCTCTTCGGCAGCAAGGTCCGCGAGGGATGGCCGGAGATCGCCGATTTCAACGACAATGTCATGAAGGTCGGCCTTGCCGGCGGTACGCTCGCCTACAGGGACCGGGAACTGACGCTCCTGCGGCACCGCGGCGAGCCGGAGCAGGTCTGGATGAACCTCGACTGTTCGCCGGTGCTAGATGCGGACGGGCGGCCTGCCGGCGTCATCGCCATGGTGTCCGAGACCACGGCCCGGGTGAAAGCCGAGGAGCGGCTGAAGGCGGAACGCGAACAGGCCTGTGCGCTCGTCGAGGCGGAGGAGCAGCTTCGCCAGGCCCAGAAGATGGATGCGATCGGCCGGTTGACCGGCGGCGTCGCGCACGACCTCAACAATCTCCTGCAGATCATCTCCGGCAATCTTCAACTGCTCGGCAAGGACGTGGCGGGCAACGGCCGGGCGGAGCAGCGGGTCGCCAATGCCGTTGCCGGCGTCAACCGCGGCTCCAAGCTCGCCAACCAGCTCCTCGCCTTCGGCCGCCGGCAGGCGCTGGAGCCGAAAGTCATCGATATCGGCCGCTTCGTCCTGACGCTGGAGGCGCTTTTGCACCGCACGATCGGCGAGGCGATCGAAATCGAGACCATCCGCTCCGGCGGCCTGTGGAATGCTTTCGTCGACCCTTCGCAGATCGAGAACGCCATCCTCAACCTCGCGATCAATGCGCACGACGCCATGAACGGCACCGGCAAGCTGACGATCGAGATTGGCAATGCCCATATCGACGACGCCGATGCCCGCCAGCACCCGGATATCCGCGCCGGCCAATATGTCCTCATCGCCGTCACCGATACGGGCGAGGGCATGGAGGCGGACGTTCTGGGGCGCGCCTTCGAGCCCTTCTTCTCCACCAAGCCGGCCGGCAAGGGCAGCGGTCTCGGCCTGTCCATGGTCTACGGCTTCGTCAAGCAATCGGGCGGGCATGTGAAGATTCACAGCGCACCGGGGGAGGGCACGACCGTGCACCTCTACCTGCCGCGCTCGCTGGAGGAGGAGGATCGCCTCGCCGAGGCGGACTTCGGTCCGCTCACCGGCGGCGCCGAGACGATCCTGGTGGCCGAGGACGACGACGAGGTGCGCGCGACGGTCGTCGAGATGCTGGGCGATCTCGGCTATTCGGTGCTGAAGGCGCGCGATGCGGCCAGCGCGCTGTCGGTCATCGAAAGCGGCGTGGCCATCGACCTGCTCTTCACCGATGTCGTCATGCCGGGGACGCTGCGCAGCCCCGACCTTGCCCGTAAGGCCCGCGAGCATTTGCCGAACCTCGCCGTGCTCTTCACCTCCGGCTACGCCGAAAACTCGATCGTTCACGAGGGCCGGCTCGATGCCGGCATCGCTCTCCTCTCAAAACCCTATAGCCAGGAAGCGCTGGCCCGGAAGATCCGCGCCAGCCTCGCCGGCCGCCAGCCGTTGCCGCCGGCCGGGATAACGGCGAACGGTGACGGCACGGGAGGCGAGGAAACAAGACGGCTGACGATCCTGCTGGTCGAGGACGACTTCCTGATCCGGCTCAACGCCGTCGATCTCGTGCAGGAACTCGGCCACGAGGTGGTGGAGGCGACGACGGCGGAACAGGCCTTGCCACTGCTGAAGGAACGGCGCTTCGACGTCCTTCTCACCGATATCGGGCTACCCGCCATGTCGGGTGCGGATCTTGCCGTCCACGCCCGGACGCAGGACACGGATATCGGCGTCGTCTTCGCCACCGGCCACGACCGCCTGCCCACCGTTCCCGGCGACCGTGCCCCCGTGCTGCTGATGAAGCCCTACGACAGCCGCGAAATCGCCGCCGCCCTGGCCGCCGCGATCGCCTGAAGAGGTTTTCCACGACGCGCACGCCCTCGCGGGAACATTGCGAGGCTTTGCGGGTTTGGCGGAAATATCCCCAAAGAGGAGGCCGTTCCATGCCTGCAAAATCGAAAGCCCAGCAGAAGGCTGCCGGGGCCGCGCTCGCCGCCAAGCGCGGCGATATCAAGAAGAGCGAACTGAAGGGCGCCTCGCGCGACATGGAGAAATCCATGAGCGAGGGCGAGCTGAAGGAAATGGCTTCGACAAAGCGCAAGGGCAAGCCCGAGCACGCTTCGAAATCCGCCTGACGCTGCCGAACGGGAGGAACCGATGCGCGTACTGATCGTCGAGGACGAATTCCTGATCGCCAAGCTTCTGGAAAATGTGGTGGAGGACGACGGCTTCGAGGCCATCGGCCCGGTCTCGACCGTGGAACAGGCGCTCGCCTATGCCCCGCGCGCCGATATCGCCCTGGTCGATCTCAGCCTTTCCGACGGGAACAGCGGCCAGCTTCTCGCCCGGCGACTGATCGATCGCTTCGGCATCGACGTCATCTTCGTGACGGGCGATCCCGCCTCCGTGCAGCAGGGTTTCGACGGGGCGCTCGCGGTGGTCAACAAGCCCTTTCGCGACGAGGAGATTACCGGCGTGCTGGCCATGGCGCTGGACAAGCGCAGCCGTTCCGTCGCCCGTCCGGCGGTAATGGAAAAGCCCGCGCTCTAGTAATCGACCAGCCGCATCTCCGCCTCCGGCGTACCGAAGCGCGGCTGGACGCCGAGAAGCGGCGCGACACGCCGGATGATCGCCTTGATCATTGGTGCGGCGGTGGAGGCCGCAGTTCGCCCCCCGCGCTCGCCCGTGCGGGGCGCATCGATGATCGAAAGGACGACATAGCGCGGCCGGTCCATCGGGAAGGCGGCGACGAAGGCGTTGAAGTTGATCGTCTTGGCGTAGCGCCCGTCGATCACCTTGTCGGCCGTTCCGGTCTTGCCGCCGACGCGGAAACCTTCTGCCTGCGCGTTGCGGCCCGATCCATTCTGTCCGTTCCAGTCGTAGAGGAAGCGCATGTCGGCGCTCGTCTTGTCCTTGAGGACACGCGTCGCCAGCGCTTGCGCCTCGGCCCTGGAGCGCGGCAGGAATGTCGGCGGGATGAGATAGCCGCCGTTCATCAGCGCGGCGGCGGCAACGGCCGTCTGCAAGGGTGTGGTGGCGACGCCGTGGCCGAAGGAGATCGTCGCGGAATGGATCTTCTTCCACGTCCGCGGCTGGGTCGGCGTCGCGACGCCCGGCATCTCCGTCGCCAGTTTCGTGAGCAGGCCCAGCTTGGTGAGGAATTGCCGGTGGCCGTCGATGCCGACCATGTCGGCCACCGCGGCTGTGCCGATATTGGAGGAATACTGGAACACTTCCGGGATGGAGAGCGGGCGGTTCCTGCCCTTGAAATCCCGGATGGTGAAGCCGCCCATGCGGATCGGGCGGGAGGCGTCGATGACGGAGCCCAGCGTGATCTTGTCCGCGTCGAGGCCCATCGCCAGGGTGAAGCTCTTGAAGGTCGAGCCCATCTCGAAGGTGGCGTTGCTGATGCGGTTGAACCAGCCCTTCTCATACTCCTTGTCGACGCTTCCGTCCGCCAGGGTGCGGGACGGCGCGTTCGGGTCGTAGTCCGGCACGGAGGCCATGGCGAGCACCTCGCCGGTCTCCACGTCGAGGATGACGGCGCCGGCTGCTTCCGCCTGGTAGTCGGTCATCGCCTTGGCGACGACGGTGCGCACGATGTTCTGGACGCGCAGATCGATCGACAGGCGGACCGGCGCAAGGCGCGCGTCGTCCGTCAGCCCGGCCGCCCTGAGGTCGGCGAGCCCCTGCTGGTCGAGATAGCGCTCCATGCCCGCAAGGCCCTGGTTGTCGACATTGACGTGGCCGACGATATGCGCGGCGGTGGCGCCGCCCGGATAGAACCGGCGTTTTTCCGGCCTGAAGCCGAGGCCGGGAAGCCCGAGCGCCAGGATATCGGCCTGCTGCTTGGGCGTCAGTTGCCGGCGCAGCCACTGGAACGCGGTGGCAGAACGCAGCTTCCTGTGCGTTTCGCCCCAATCGAGGTTCGGAATGACGAGGGCGAGCTTTTCCACCACCTCGTCGGCATCGACGATGCGGCGGGGATCGGCATAGAGCGAGACCATGTGCAGGTCCGTCGCCAGCAGCTCGCCGTGGCGATCGACGATATTGGGGCGCGAGGCGACGGCATGGCCGTTGCCGCCGATCGACGCGGAGACGACGGGTTCGGAAAGGCCGTATTGCAGGAGACGCCCGCCGATCAAAAGGTAAGCCGCCGAGAAGATCGCGATCACGATCGCCACCCTTTGCCGCGCCTGTCTGCCGCGGCGCGCATTGGTGCCGACGAACGCCTCGCCCCGGGCGCGAAGCCCCCGGTCGAAGACGAAATGCGCGCGGCTCTTCAGCCCGATGACGAACGAGATCATTCCAAAGCAATCCAGGCCCTGTCGCGGCAAGCGAAGGGTGGATCCCTGCGCGCTGACGGGAGGAACCTGCATGCAGGCGGCCGGGAAACCAAGGAAAGAGTGGGCGCGCGCCGGCGCGCGATTAAATTTGCATTAATATACATTTAAAGTCGTATCGACCGGCTTAACGATCCGTTAGGCGGGCGGTCTTCGGGAAAAATCGAAAAGCTGTGCGCATGCACCGGAAAAAACAGCACGAACCGCACGCGCCATGTAAACTCGCGGACATGGATTCGCGCGCCCGCCCCCCCGTTCCCGCCGCCCTGCTCCCGCTGCACCTGCACCTGCCCGGTTGGATGCTGTCGCGCGGCCGGGTGCCCGACGACCTCGACGCCGCCTTCGCCGCCGGCATCGCCCTCAAGACCCTGGATGACCTCGTTCGCAGCGAGCCGGTCTGGGCCGGGTGCTGGCGCGCGCGCCGGGCGCTTGCCTGCGCCGTTGCCGCCGTCCGGCTGGCGGGCAGGGGAGAGGACGAAGCAGCGCTGCGCGACGCGGCGCTGCTGACGGCGCCGGGCGATGATCCGGGACCGGCCGGAAAACTCTTCCTGGCATTCGGCAGGCTCGCGAGCCGCAAGGGCGCCATCACCACGAAATTCGTGGCCGAACTTGCCGATCTCTTCGGCCTTGCCTGGGACGAGCGGCTTGGCGCCGCCGTCGATCACGCCGAGACCGTCCTGCAATCGGGCCGCCCGGCACCCTTCGCGGCGGCCGACCTCGTTGCCGCCATCCATGCCGAGCGGCCGGATGCCGAACCGCTCGCCTGGGCGCTCGGCGATGCGGTGATCGCGGAAAAGCTCAAATGGCAGCGCCCCGTGCCGTTGCTGATGGCCGAGCGCCACGGCCCGGCCTTCCGCACGCTCGGGGGCAGGGGGCGCGTGCGCCCGGGCGATCCGGGCTTCCAGCGCGCCGTCTGCCTTGCCCTGGCCGAAGGCGCCGGGGCGGCGCTGCAAACGGCCGGTGAGGTCGCACGCCGCGCCGACCAGCTTCTCGCCGCCGCGCCGAAGGTGCGCACCAAGGGAGCCGGCGCCGTCATCCGCAAGCTGCTCGACGAGGACGCCATCCCGGCCTCCGCGCGCAGCACCAACCTTTCCCGCTGGGCGAGCACCCGGCTGTTCGAGCGGCTGGAAGGGTTCGGCGCCGTGCGCGAATTGTCGGGCCGCACCACCTTCCGCATCTTCGGGCTGTGACGATGGCCGGATCGACCGCTCAGAAAGCCGGCAGGACGAAGGCGGAGAAGGAGATCCTCTTCGACCGCGAGCTGGAGGACCTGCCGCCGGACCTGCGCTGGCGCGAATGGATGCTGCGCATCGAGGCTGTCATCTTCGCTTCCGCCGAGCCGGTCACGCGCGAGACGCTGGCGCGCATCGTCGGCAGGGATTGCAGCATCGACCTCCTCATCGACGACCTCAGGGAAGACCTGCACGGGCGCCCCTACGAGATCGTCGCCGTCGCCGGCGGCTGGCAGCACCGGACCCGCCTGCGCTACACCAACGTGATCCGGGCCTCCGCCGCGCCGATACGCGGGGGCGGAGCGCTGCTTTCGGAATTCGAGGCGATGGTGCTGATGGCGGTGGGCTATTTCCAGCCGGTCACCCGCAGCGATCTGTCGAAAATCTTCGGCAAGGAGGTCAGCCGCGACACGATCGGCGCGCTGCGCAATGCCGGCTTCATCGGTTCGGGACCGCGCAGCCCGACGCCCGGCGCACCCTATACCTATGTGACGACCAGACAGTTCCTCTCCGCCTTCGGCCTGCAGACGCTGCGCGACCTGCCGGATATCGAGGCGCTGGAGGATGCCGGCTTGCTGAGCCGCAAGGAGATGCTTGACGAGACCCTGCCACCGGCGGCGGATGACGAAGGGGAAGAGTGAACGGACCGCAAATCGCCGTCGCGCCTGCCTTTCACGCCCCGTCCATCTCCCGCTTCTCCTTCGCATAGCGCACCAGCGCGAGGAACCGGTAGATGCCGTGCACGAACTTGCCATAGGGCATGGTGACGAACAGGCTGAAGACGACGCCGAGATGCAAAGCGAGCAACAGGCCCATGGCCGGCGTGGCGCGCAGGACGAGCAGCAGGAGGCCGGTCAGGCTCGTCAGGAACAGCATGACGAGGAAAGCGACGTCCATGCCGGTGCGCGAACCGTCCTTGAGGACGGGATCGCGCCGCCATTTCGCATGGAGCAGGCCGGCCGGCCCGACGAGCAGGCCGATGCCGCCAAGCGTGCCGAGCACGACGGGGAGATCGTAGACGGGGTAGGGGGCTTCGAGGCCGAGGAGATAGTGGTAGAGCGTTGCCGTCGAGGTCGCGGCAAAGCACAGCAGGAAGCCGTAGAACGTCATGTGGTGATAGAGGCGCCGCCGGTCGGTCGGCCTGTCGTCCTCGTTCATGCAGCCGACGCCGCCGCCGTCGAGATAGCGCAGGCTCCCGGCATCCTTCATCGCCTGCCAGATCGAGGCGGGCTCGCCGAGCGTTCCGGCGGGCGCGCCGATATCCTTCCAGAACGCGCGGATCCCCATCGCCATCGCCACCACGGCATAGGCGAAGGCCGCGCCGAAAAGCAGGGCCATCGCATTGTGCGGCATCAGCGTGTAGAAGGCGCCGGGGCCGGTATGCACGCCGAAGAGCACGGCGGGATCGTGCCAGGCGGCAAAGCCTGCAATGAAGAGCGCGACGCTCAACGCCGCGATCATGCTGATCGCCAGCCCGTTGCGATGGAAAAGGCCGGAAAAGGCGCGCGGCCAGGCATAGGCCCGGTAGGAATCGTTGCGCACGATCGCCAGCGTCTTCGGCACATTCACGTCGAATTCATGCGGCGGCGAGAACTGGCAATCGTGGAAGCAGGCGCCGCAGCTGTGACAGAGATTGGCGAGATAGTTGAGGTCGCCGTCCGAAAAGGCCCGCCGCATCTCCATGGCGGGAAAGACGGCGCAGAGCCCCTCGCAGTAGCGACAGGAATTGCAGACCGTCATCAGGCGGTCCGCCTCGGCAAGGCTGGCCGTCGCATGCGCCGGCGGGAGCGGGGTCTGGATGTTCATGCGGCCTCCGGGGACTGGCTTGCGGACGAAACGAGACGGGCGGCCTCCCGCCCGGCGATGCGGCCGAAGACGCTGCCGATTGTCATGCCGATGCCGGCGGCATAGCCCTGGCCGAGCACGTTGCCGGCCATGATCTCGCCGGCGGCGAACATGTTTGCGGCCGTCCCGCCATCCGCCATCACCATGCGCGCGGCCTGGTCCACCTTGACGCCGAGATAGGTGAAGGTGATGCCCGGCCGGACCGGATAGGCGTAAAACGGCGCCGCCCCGATGCGTCGCGCCCAATGGGTCTTGGCCGGTTCGAGACCCTCGGTGCGACAGTCGTCGAGGATCGTGTGGTCGAAAGTGCCGGGCCGGACGGCGGCATTGAAGCCGGCCACCGTGCGCTCCAGCGCCGCGGGCTCCAGCCCCAGCTTCCCCGCAAGTTCGCCGATCGTGTCGGCCTTTACCGGCGGGAAGAGCGACGGCATGAAGAGTTCGAGCGAGGGCGCGTCGAAGACGATATAGGCGATCTGGTCCGGCTGGGCGGCGACGAGCCGTCCCCAGATGGCATAGCGTTTCGGCCAGACGTCCTCACCCTCGTCGTAGAAACGCTCGGCATGCTTGTTGACGACGATGCCGAAGACGACGCAATCGAGGCGCGTGATGATGCCGCCATCGAATTTCGGCGCGCGCGCGTCGATCGCGACGGCATGGCACTGTGTCGGGTCGCCGATCTGCATCACGCCCCTGTCGATCAGCATCCTCAGCACGGTGCCGCGATTGTAGGGCGTGCCGCGGATCAGGAAGTTCTCGGCGATGTCGCCCCAGCCTTCCTTCAGCCAGTCGATATTCGCCTCGAAGCCACCGCTGGCGGCGATGAAGGTCTTCGCCCGGATGGCGACGTCCCTGCCGGCATGCCGCACGGTGGCGGAGCGGAACAGCGTGCCCTCGATCGCAAGGTCCACGACCTCCGCGTCATAGACGACCTCGACGCCAAGGCTTTCGGCCGTGCGGTAGAGCGCGTTGAGCATCGCCCGCCCGCCGCCGAGGAAGAAGGAATTGGTGCGCCCGAGGCTGAGCGTGCCGCCGAGGGAGGGCTGGAAGCGCACCCCCTGCTCGACGATCCAGGTCAGCATCTCCTTGGATTCGGCGATCATCATGCGCGCCAGCGCCTCGTCGGTCCGCCCACCGGTCACGCGCAGCAGGTCCTCGAAGAACTCGTCCTCGCTGTAGGGGCCGGAGAGCGTTTCGGTCGCCGCGTCGTGCGCGCAGCGCATGTTGCGGGTGTGGCGCGTGTTGCCGCCGCGGTAGAAGTGCGGTGCGCCCTCGACGACGAGCACGCGCGCGCCGGCACGCCGGGCGCTGATCGCCGCGCAGAGCGCCGCATTGCCGCCGCCTGCAATGAGCACGTCGTACTGTGTCGATCCGTCGAACATCCTGGTGCCGTTCCGTCTTTGTCGCATCTGCGTCGTTCTTACTGCACACATTTGTATACAGTCAAGCAGGCGACGGAACGAGGCCTGCCGCCGAACGGCATCGATCGGTAAATCGGAAATGAAAGCAGGGCCTCGCAATTGGAGAAGCCCCCGTTCGCCGAACGGCAGTATGCAAATGGATACATCGATGTAGCGGGCGATGCGGAAATTATCTATAACGCCGGCGACACGCCAGCGGTCGGCGTGAATTTGATATTCA
>CAMLOC010000015.1 GCA_946481465.1 uncultured Shinella sp.
AGCCAGACCTGGGTGCAAATCCCGAAAGCCTCCGATGTCCGCCCTTCCTCCTATGTCGCGATCGCCGAGACGGCCAGCCTTGCGGGCAAGCGGTTCGGCTTGCCGGCGATGTATATCAACGCCGACGCCGGGGCGGGCACCGGCGACACGCCGGGGATCGGCGGCCCGACCGGCCGGTGGATCGAAACCCGCGCGTCGATGATCGCGCTTTGCGTGGCGGCGCGCGCAGCCCTCGAGGCGGCGGGTGCCGAGGTCGTCGTCACCGATTTCCCGGTCGTCAGCAATTACGAGGCGGACCGGCCGGATGCGCCGACCATCGCGACGCGCGGCCTCGTCAGCCCGGATTATCTTCGTCGCGAGATCCTCGATCTGTCCGCCTGGGCCTGGGACGATTTCCTCGCCGCCAACGCCGATCCCACCTTACGGCGGCTGGCCGATGTCGACGGCACGCGCATCTTTCCCGCGCCGGAAGGCAGCCTGCCCGACCGCTACCACGGCTTCGACGATCCCCTCGCCGCCTATCCGGCCCACCGACGCGATCATCCCGTCGCCGCGTTCGAGGATATACCGGGCCTTGCCGAGGGGTTTTGCGGGCTGGAGGAGACCCGGCGCATCGATCTGGAAGACTGGATGGACCGGCTGGGGCTCGATGCGGTGATCTTCCCGGCCGTCGCCGATATCGGCCCGGCCGATGCCGACGTGAACCCCGCCTCGGCGGATCTTGCCTGGCGCAACGGCACCTGGGTCGCCAACGGCAACCTGGCGATCCGCCATCTCGGCATTCCGACCGTGACCGTGCCGATGGGCATGCTGGCCGATATCGGCATGCCCGCGGGCCTGACCTTCGCCGGCCGGGCCTTCGACGACACGGCGCTCATCGCCTGTGCCGCGGCCTTCGAGAGGACCGGCGCCTACCGCGCCGCGCCGCCGCGAACGCCCGAGCTTGCGGACCTGCCCGACGCCGCCGGAGCCCATCCGCCGGATGCCGCCGACCTCAGGCTGGCCGCTACGATCACGTCCGGCGGCGACGGACGCCAGCGCCTGTCGATAGAGGCGTACAGCGCGGCCCCGCTGCTCTGGCTGACGGTGAACGGCCGGCCCATCGCGTTCCGGCAGGAGGACAGACGGGCGAGCGCGAGCCTCGATATCGACGAGAACAGTCACGTCCACAGCGAATGGCGCGCGCCCTACGGCCATATCGTCATCGCCCGCGCGCAAGGTGCCGCCGCCTACGCCATCGTCGGCGGCACCGCCTGAGCGGTGGCCAATTGCGGAGCGCGCCGTGACGCGCTCCCGGCCATCACTCGGACTTGGTGATGCCGTAGGCGAAGAACTGCGAGTTCAGGCCGTTGAGCGGATAGCCGGCGACGGTGTTCTTCGACACCACGATCTGCGGATAGAGATAGAACCAGTTGCTGGCCGCGTCTTCTGCGATGAGCGTGTTGGCCTCCTTCAGCTTCCCGGTCTGCTCGTCCTCCGTCGCACTGGCCTCGGCCTGCTTGATCAGGTCCACGACCTTCGGGTTGTTGTAGCCCCAGTAGAAGTCCGGGTTGCCGTAGAAAACGATGTCGCGGTGGTTGACGTGCTCCTGCAGCGTCGCCTGGAAATCGTGCGCCTTGTAGATCTTCGTGTACCACTCGTTGGCGGTGATGACGTTGATCTCCACCTTCACGCCGATCTTGGCCAGTTCGCTCTGGATGAACTGCGCGGCGATCGGATGGGGATCGTAATTCGGCGTGTCGATGGTGAAGGTGAAGCCGTCCGGATAGCCGGCCTCCTTGAGCAGCGCCCTGGCGCTTTCCGGATCGTAGGCATCGGTCGCGGTGAGGTCGACATACCAGGGATCGGTCGGCGGCACGAAGGAGCCGATCAGCGTGCCGTAATCGCCCCAGACGGCCTTCAGCAGCTTCCCGTCGTCGACCGCGCGGGCAAGCGCCTTGCGAACCTTGACATTGTCGAAGGGCGCGACGCGGTCGTTATAGGCGAGCAGCAGCTTGGTCGTCGACTTGCCCTCGCTGACCGTGAATTCCGGATTGTCCTTGAACTGCGCCAGCGAATCCGGGCTCTGCACGGAGGTGATGATATCGACCGAACCGGTGAGCAGCGCATTGTTGAGCGCCGTCGCCTCGGTGAAATACTGGAAGACGACCTCGCCGTTCTTCGGCTTCTCGCCCCAGTATTTGTCGAAACGGGCGATCGAAAGCGACGAGCCGCGGCGCCATTCCTGCAGCGCATAGGGGCCGGTGCCGTCTTCCTTCGCCTGGAAATCCGTCGCCTCGTCATTGGCGATCCAGACATAGCTCAGGTTATAGGGCAGCGAGATCGAGCGGGAGGCAAGCTTCACGACGACGGTCGCATCGTCGGGCGTCTCGATGCCGGAGATGGATTTCAGGCTGTTCTTGCGCGAGCTCTTGGAAGTCTCGGCGGTCACGCGCTCGATGGAGAATTTCACGTCCGCTGCGGTCAGCGGCGCGCCGGAATGGAAGGTGACGCCCGGCTGCAGCGTGAACGTATAGGTGAGGCCATCCTCGCTGACCTTGGTGTCCTTCGCCAGCACCGGCTCGACGGTGCCCGCATCGGTCAGGCGGAACAGCGCCTCGTAGACATTGCCGTTGAAGGCCTCGTTGATGCCCTGGCCGGCCCCGGCGGTGTTGTCGAGGTTTTGCGGCTCGTAGAGCGAGCCGATATTGATCGTGGCGTCCGGATCGCTGTCCGCGGCCAGCGCAGACCCGGAATCGCCAATGGCGAGCGCGACGGCGAAGGCCGCCGTCAGGGCCCGGCTGCTGCGGGGGGTGGTAGCACTCATCTCATTCTCCTGTTTCGATGCGGCCGCGCTCGCGTGCCTTCGTCAGAACGATAGTATTGATCCTGACGGGGCAAAGGTATGCGCTTCCGCTCCAATTTACGGAAATTAAAAGGAATTGCCTTCCAACGGCAACCAAATCCGTGGATAGTTTTCGCGCCTGCGAAACAGGCCGCATGGAATGAAGCGAGGAACCGATGGGCGATATCGACCGGAAGAGGGCCGAAGCCCTGCTTGCAGCGGATGGACTGGACGGCATGGTGCTGTTCCGCCCGGAAGCGTTTCGCTACGCGACCGGCCTTGCAGCCGGCGTCGCGACCATGTGGGGCCGCGCCGGATCGGCCATCGCCCTCGTCCCGGCAGCGGCGTCCGCTCGGCTCGCCGCCGTCATGAGCGACCACGCCGCCGGCAGGCCTGCCGAGGCGATCGACATCCGCACCCATCGCATCTGGATCGACGGCGTGACGGTCGGGGAGGCCGGCACGATCGCGGATATCGACGCGGCCTATCGCGCAAGCGGCAATGTCGGCCCCCGTCCGGAAACCTTCGACCAGGCGGCCTGCTTCCGGCTTCTCGCCGACATCCTCGCCGAGCGCGGCCTGTCGAACGCCGTGCTCGGAGCCGATCTCGATTTCCTGCCCGCCGCCGATTTCGCGGCGCTCAAGGCGGCAATCCCCGGCGTGGAATGGCGCGATGCCTCCGATCTTCTCCGGCGGCTGCGCCTCATCAAGAATGCCCGCGAGATCGAGCGGCTGCGGCAGGCGGCGCATTGCGCCGAGGCGGGGCTGGAAAGCCTCATGCGCGCCGCCCGCCCCGGCGTGCAGGTCGCCGCGCTGTCCGACGCCTGGCTTGCCGGCGCACGCGAAGCCGCCGCTACAGGCGGCTACGGGCTTACCGGCCACTGGGACTACATCTCCATCGGCCCCGACCTGCGGAACCCCGCGGCGGCGCTTGGCGAGGGCGACCTGATCAAGGCCGATGTGGGCACCCTCGTCGGCGGCTATTCGTCCGACGGCGCGCGCACCTTCGTCTGGGGCAAGGCCTCGCCGCTCGCCCTGGACATCTACGCGGCGCTGCTCGACGCGTTCCTTTCGGGCGTAGCGGCCCTGCGGCCGGGCAACACCTTCGGCCATGTGCACGAGACGATGCTGTCCGCCATGCGCCGGCACGGCTTCCATGAATATTACCGCGGGCATTTCGGCCATTCCGTCGGCGCCGCCGCCGGCATCGAGGAATGGCCCTTCCTCTCGCACGGCAACGGCATTGTCATCGAGCCCGGCATGGTGCTGGCGCTGGAAGCGCCCTTCTATGCCGACGGGCTGGGCGCGCTGATGATCGAGGAACAGTTCCTCATCACCCCCACGGGCGCCGAGACGATGAACAGGCTTCCGCGGAACCTGGTCGCGCTGGGCGAGGCCTGAGCGCCGCGCCTTCGAAAGGGCCGGCCGGCCTCACGCCCGCTTCGGCATGCGCGGCGTGCCGGCGAGCAGCTTCTGCGTATAGGGATGGGCGGGACGGGCGAGGATGTCGCGCGTTGCGCCCTGCTCTACGATCCGGCCCTTTTCCAGCACCACCAGCCGTTCGCACAACAGCGCCACGAGGGCGATATCGTGCGAGACGACGACGAAGGTCGTGCGGGACGACAGGGTGCGCAGCAGGTCGATGATGCGGGTCCGCGTCGTCAGGTCCAGCGCGCTCACCACCTCGTCGGCGATGATGAGGTCGGGATCGGCAACGATCGCCCGGGCTATCGCGATGCGCTGGCGCTGGCCGCCGGAAAACTCATGCGGGTAGCGTCGCGCCGCATCCGCCGGCAGGTCGACGTCGCGCAGCGCCCGGGCCACCGCCTCCCCGACATCGGTGTCGATCTTCAGCGAGCGCAGCGGCTCGGCGATGATGTCGAAAACCCGCTGGCGCGGATCGAGCGAGGAATAGGGATCCTGGAAGACCGCCTGCACGCTGCGGCGAAACCCGCGCATGAAGGCGCGGTCACCCGTCTCCAGCGGGTCGCCGCGGAAGGCGATCGCGCCGGAGGAGACGCGCTCCAGGCCCAGCAGCAGCTTCAGCAGGGTCGTCTTGCCGGAACCGGATTCGCCGACGATGCCGAGATTGCTGCCGGCAGAAACGGAAAGGTCGATGCCGTGCAGCACCGGGTTCCCCTTCGCGTAGCCGAAGGAGACGCCAGCAAGATCGAGAAGCGTCATAGGGCGGCCTCCAGGGCCTCGTCGAAGGCGCGGGCGGCGGCCACCAGCCCCTGCGTATAGGGATGGGCGGGACGGGCGAGGAGCGTGCCGACCGCCCCCTCTTCGATCAGTTCCCCCTGGCGCATCACCAGCGCCCGCCCGGCAATGGCCGCCACCACGGGCAGGTCGTGGCTGATGAAGAGAAGGCCCATGCCCTCGTCGCGCACCAGCGTTTCCAAAAGGGCGAGGATCTCGGCCTGCGTCGTCACGTCGAGCGCCGTCGTCGGCTCGTCGGCGATCAGGAGTTTCGGCCGGCAGGCGAGCGCCATGGCAATGGCGGCGCGCTGGCGCTGGCCGCCGGAAATCTCGTGCGGAAAGGCGCGGGCGATGCGGCCCGGCTCCGGCAGTGCGACGCGCTCCAGGAGGCCCAGCACCGCGGCCTTGACCGCCGGCCGGGCAAGCCCGGCGCCGTCCCGCGCCGAACGCCGCCGCACCGCCTCGCCCACCTGGTCGCCGATGCGCATCAGCGGGTCGAGCGCGGTCATCGGCTCCTGGAACACGGCGGCGACGCTGCGGCCGCGCAGCGGAACGAGATCGCGGTCCCGCGCGCCCACGACCTGATGGCCGTCGAGCCGGATGGAGCCGGACACGCGCATCGTCTCCGGCAGCAGGCCGAGCACGGCGAGCGCCGTCAGCGACTTGCCGGAGCCGGATTCGCCGATGAGCCCCACCCTTTCGCCCGCTGCGAGCGCGAAGGAGACGCCGGACACCAGCACCCGCGCGGCGGTGCGGATTTCGAGGTTTTCGACGGACAGCAGCGTGGTCACCGGCTTCTCCTGCGGGTTGGGTCGGCGACGTCGCGCAGGCCGTCTGCAAAGAGGTTGAGGCCGATGACCAGCGAGACCAGCGCAAGGCCGGGGGCTATCGCGCCGAAGGGCGCGGTATAGACGGAGGCCTGCGCCTCCTGCAACAGCCGGCCCCAGGAGGCATTCGGCGGCGGCGCGCCGAGCCCGAGATAGGAGAGCGATGCCTCGGCAATGACCGCAAGCCCGAACTGCAGGGCGAAATTGACGATCAGCGTCGGCCAGATGTTCGGCAGGACATGGATGCGCACGATGCCCGGCCAGCCGGTTCCGGCAACCCGCGCGGCCGTGATGTAGTCCATCGCCAGCACCCGCTTGGACAGGATGCGCGTCAGGCGCGCGACGATGGCCGAGCCGGCAATGCCGATGGCAAGGATCGCCGTCGCGAGGCTCGCCCCGTCGCTGGAGGCGACGATCAGCATGGCGAGCAGCAATGTCGGGAAGGCGATGAGGATGTCGAGCCCGGCGGCCAGGACGTCGTCCAGCGTGCGCGTGGCGAAAGCGGCAAGAACCCCGATGGAGACGCCGATCAGCGCCCCCAGCGCCACCGCGCCGCAGCCGACGAGAAGGGCGATGCGCGAGCCGATCATGATCTGGGTCATGAGATCGCGGCCGAGCCGGTCGGTGCCGGCCCAATGGGCAAGCGACGGCCCTTCGAGCCGTCCGCCCGCCATGTCCCCCACCCCGTAGGGCGTCCAGAAAAGGGAAAGCAGCGCGACGGCCACATGCAGGCCGACGAGCAACCCGCCTACCGCCAGCGGCCAGGGGATCGAGACTTTCTGCGCGCCGGCGCTATCGGTCGCCATGGTTCCCTGCCTGCTCATGCGCCGCCTCCCGCGACCCGGCCGCGCAGGCGCGGATCGACCAGCCTTTGCAGGAGATCGGCGGCAAAGCCGACCAGGAGGACCAGCAGCGTGGAAACGAAGAGCACGCCCTGCACGTTGGGATAGTCGCGCTGCTCGATGCCGAGCAGCAGCATGGAGCCGAGGCCCGGCAGGGCGAACACCCGCTCCACCACCACCGCGCCCAGCAGCGTCGAGGCGAGCTCGATGCCGAGGATGGAGATGACCGGCACCGCGCCGTTGCGGATGCCGTGGCGCATGAGCGCCTCGGGGAAGGTGGCGCCGAGGGCGCGGGCGGTGCGCAGGTAGTCGCTGCCCAGCACGTCCTGCGTCGCCGAGCGCACATAGCGGATCAAGGCGGCGGACATGACGATGGCGATGGTGGCGACCGGCAGGACGAGGGCCTGCAAGGCCGCGCCCGGCGTCTGCCAGCCGCGCGAGGGGAAGCCGCCGGAGGGAAACAGCCTGAGGTTCACCGCGAAGACCGTGACCAGCAGGATGCCGATCCAGAACACCGGCACGGCGATGCCGAGCTGGGAGACGACGGCGATCAGCCCGCCGTACCAGCGGCTCTGCCGCACGACGGAAAGGATGCCGAGCGGCACGGCAAGGATGATGGCGGCGGCAAAGGCCAGCAGCGTCAGCGGCACGGTGACGATGAGGCGCTTGCCGATCTCGGCCAGCACCGGCGCGCCGCTGACGAAGGAATTGCCGAGATCGAAGCGGGCAAGGCTGCCGGCAAAGCGCAGGAACTGCTCAAGAAGCGGCAGGTCGGAGCCGACCTGCTTGCGCGCGGCCTCGATCTGCGCGGCGTCGGCGCCGACCGAAACGAGCGCATTGGCGGGGTCGCCCGGCAGGAGGCGCAGCAGAACGAACAGGATGACGGCGGCAATGACGACCGACAGCGCGAGAATGGCGGTGCGGCGAAGCATGTAGGAAAGGATGGTATCTAGCCCTCGTGGAGACGCCGCCCGACCATAGTTCAGGCGACGTTTCAAGTCGAGCATCCGATCCCGGCATTGCCAGGCAGCACACAGGTCCGATCGCTAGGACCTGCCCTCGATGTCGATAAGCAGCTTCCTCAGGAGCCCGGCAAGCACGCTGCGCTCCGTCGCATCCAGGGCCTCGAGGAATGCGAAGCCGTTCGCCACATGCGCCCGGCAGGCCTCCTCGACGCGCGAGAAGCCGGCGTCGGTCAGGGCCACCAGCAGGCTGCGCCCGTCCTGTTCCGACTTTTCCCGGCGCACGAGCCCGGCCTTTTCGAGCCTGTCCAGCCGGTGGGTGAGCCCACCGGAGGAGATCATCAGCGACGTATATAGCTGCGTCGGCGTCAGGCGATAGGGCGGCCCCGAACGGCGCAGCGTGGCGATCACGTCGAACTCGCCGCGGTCGAGGCCGAACCGCGCAAATATCGCCTCCATGCTGATGCGGTGCAGGTTCGTCAGGCGGGACGCCCTGCCCAGAATCCCCATCGGCTCCGTATCGAGATCGGGCAATTCGCGCGCCCATTGCCCGCGCAGGCGATCGACATGATCGCCCTCAGCCGGATTTTCGTGTTCCATCGCCCCTGCCGCCATACCGGCCTCCCTCGCCCTGCTACCGCTCGTTCGCACATCCTGTGCCGCAAACGAGATATCTCGACAAGAAGATATTTATCTTGACGAGAAGATAAACTGGACATATATATCTTCTCGTCAAGATATCTCGTCCGACGGGCCTTCCGCGAGGGAGCCCGGACCGCAAGCCGATGCACCAGACATCCAATGGAGAACCGCGATGACGAAGACGATCTACATAAACCTGCCGGTGAGGGACCTTGCCGCCGCGACCCGCTTCTACGAGGCGATCGGGTGCAAGAGGAACGAGCAGTTCAGCGACCACCAGGCATCGAGCATGGTCTGGTCCGACACCATTACGTTCCATTTGCTGGTCGAGGACTATTTCGCCACCTTCACCCCGAAGGCGGTGGCCGACGCCCATGCGACGAGCGAGGTGCTGCTCGCCCTCTCCTGCGACAGCCGGGAGGACGTCGACGCCATCGCCACGGCGGCAGCCGACGCCGGCGGCAAGGCCGACATTCGCGAGACCGTCGACATGGGCTGGCTCTACAACCGGGCGTTCCAGGATCTCGACGGCCACATATTCGAGGCGGTTTGGGCGGATATGAGCGCGGCACCGGCCGAGATGTAAGGGCGGGCTCATGGAAGACCGGCGGGCGGATGGCGATCCGCCGCCCGCATTGCTCCAGGTTCTTGTTTTTGCCGCATTATCCGACGCCGAAGCGGCTTCGCTTCGGCCGGAAATGCCCTAGGCGGCCCGATATCCCCCCGTCGCCTTGATCTCCAGAAAATCGGCAAGACCGAACTCGCCATGTTCGCGGCCGTTGCCGGACTGCTTGAAGCCGCCGAAGGGCGAAGCGGCGTCCCAGTCGGCCTCGTTGATATAGACCATGCCGACACGCAGCTGTCGCGCGATCCGCCGCGCTGCGGCATTGTCCCGCGTCTGGATGTAACCGGCCAGGCCATAGACCGTATCGTTGGCGATACGCACGGCATCCTCTTCGTCGGCGTAGCCGAGGATCGACAGGACGGGCCCAAAAATCTCCTCGCGCGCGATCGTCATGTCCGACGTCACATGGGAGAAGACGGTCGGGCGCACATAATAGCCGCGGTTGAGACCCTGCGGACGGCCAGGACCGCCCGCAACGAGACGGGCACCTTGCGAAATCCCGCTTTCGATGAGCGCCTGGATGCGCTCGTATTGCTGGCGGTTGACCACCGGCCCCTGTTCGGAGGCGGCATCGCCGGGGGCGCCCACGCGGATGGCATCGGCCGTGCGGGCGGCAATGCGGGCGGCTTCGTCCATCCTGTCGTGCGGCACCAGCATCCGGGTCGGCGCCTTGCAGGCCTGGCCGCAATTCGTATAGCAGCCGTGCACGCCACGAACGACGGCCTCCTCGAAATCGGCGTCCGGCAGGATGATGTTGGCGGACTTGCCGCCGAGTTCCTGATGCACGCGCTTGATCGTATCGGCCGAGGCCTTCGCGACGGCAACGCCCGCGCGCGTCGAGCCGGTGATCGACATCATGTCGATGTCCGGATGGCGCGACATCGCCTCGCCCACGATATGACCCTCGCCGTTGATGTAGTTGTAGACGCCCGGCGGGAAGCCGGCCTCGTTCACCAGCTCGCTGAAGCGGATGGAACTGAGCGGCGAATATTCGCTCGGCTTGACGACCAGCGTGCAGCCCGCGGCCAGCGCCGGCACGACCTTCACCACGAGCTGGTTCATCGGCCAGTTCCACGGCGTGATCAGCCCGCAGACGCCGACGGCCTCGCGGGAGATCAGGACGTCGCCCCGCAGTTCCTCGAACGGATAGGTCTCCAGCACGGCGATGATGGTTTCGAGATGCGCGCGGCCGACCCAGGCCTGTGCGGCCTGCGAGAAGCGGGCGGTCGTGCCCATCTCCTCGGTCATCATGGCCGCGATCTCGTCGTAGTTCTCGTTGTAAAGTTCGAGGAGACGCTGCAGCAGACGCCGGCGCTCCGCCGGCGTCGTCATCGAATAGGACGGGAACGCCGCCTTGGCCGCCGCGACGGCGCGATCGACGTCCTTCGCATCGCCCATCGCGATCTCGCAGATCGCTTCCTCGGTGGCAGGGTTGATCAGCGTATGGCGGGCGGTGCCGATCGGCGCGACCCAGGCTCCATCGATCAGGAATTTCAACGCGTTCGCGTGCATGGCGATCCTCGACAGGATGAATAGGAGCGCGGCGCTCCGTCAGTGGAAATAGATGCCGCCGCAGACGTTGAGCGACTGGCCGGTCACGAAGTCCGACTGGTTGGAGGCGAAGAAGCGGACCGGGCCGATGATGTCCTCGGGATAGCCGAGCCGCTTCAGCGAAGCGACGGTCTCCCAATGGCGGATGGCCTCGTCGCTGCCGAGATTGTTCTTGCCCATCTCGGTAAGAATGATGCCCGGGCAGATGGCATTGACGGTGATGCCGTCCATGCCGACCTCCTGCGCAAGCACGCGCGTCAGCGTGATGACGGTCGATTTCGTCGCGGCATAGTGGCCCTGCGTCGCCACGCCCTGGCGGCCGGCGATGGAGGCGATGTTGATGATGCGGCCGCTCTTCTTGGCGCGCATGTGCGGCAGCACCGCCTGGCACATCAGGAGCACGCCCTTGGCATTGACGTCGAAATGCGCGTCCCAGTCCTTCTCGCTGAGGTCCTCCAGCGTCGAGGGCTTGAGAATGCCGGCATTGTTGACGAGAACGTCGATGCCGCCGGCCTCCGCGAGGATCGCCCCGACCGTCGCCTCGATCTCCGGCTTCGAGGTCACGTCGAGTTCGTGCACGAAGGCCTTGCGGCCGGCGGCGCGGATTTCCGCCGCCGTCTCGTCGAGGGCCGCGCGCTGTGCGCCGAGGTCGAGGACGGCGACGTCATAGCCGAATTGCGCAAGGCCGACGGCGATGGCCCGGCCGATGCCCCTGCTCGCCCCGGTGACGACGGCAACGCTGCCTGTTGGCATGATCTGCATGGTATTCACTCCTGGATGATAAGGCTCACGCCGCGTTCTTGCGGCGGAGGGGCAGGCTGTTCATGGCTTCGAGCGTATCCTCGAACGAGACGAGCTTGCCGTCCGAGCCGAGGCCCATGGCGACCTTCGCCGCGACGGCGGAGGCGAACCGCGCCGCCTCGCGAAGCTCCCAGCCCTTGATGATGCCGACGATGATGCCGGCGGTGAAGCTGTCGCCGCAGCCGGTCGTGTCGGAAACCGGGATGTCGAAGGCGGGCAGGATGAAATCCTCGCCCTTTTCCGGCGAGACATAGACACCGTCCGCGCCCATCGTCAGGATGGCGTTCTTCACGCCGCGCGCCTTGTAGAACCGCGCCACCTCGCGCGGATCGTGCGCGCCGGCCATCTCGCCCGCCTCCTCGATGCTCGGCACGAAATAGTCGATATAGGGAAGGCACGGCTCAACGAGCGCGAAGGTCTCGGGATTGGCCTGGATGAGATCGAAGGTCGTGATGCGGCCGAGCGCCTTGGCCTTCTTGAGAAGACGCACCGTCGGCTCCCCGTCGAAGGCCTTCAGGAGACCCGTCCCGCCGACATGCACGACACGGGCGTCGAGCGCCGCATCAAGGTCCTCGTCGGCGACGGTGAAGATGGCCGCGGTGCCCGGCACATGCAGCGCCGGCCGCTCGCCGTTCGGCCGCACCGGCAGGATGGTCGCCGAGGTCTGCGTGGCGCCGCTGCGCTTGACGAGGCCGCAATCGACGCCGAACTTCACCATCTTGGCATGGAGGAAGTCGCCCATCTCGTCGTCGCCGACCGTGGTGACGGCCTGGGTCGAGAGGCCGAGGATGGCGCAGTCGACCGCCGTTGCCCCGGCGGTGCCCGCCACGGTCATGCGGATCTCCTCGATATAGTCGGCGCGCCCGCCCTCCGGGATCCGCGTCACCGGCCGGCCCAGGATGTCCAGGACATAGAAACCGATCGAACTCACATCAAAACGTGCCATGGACAAAGTCTCCGAAAAATCAGTGGCTGCGGCCGCGCAGGCCGAAGCTGAGAGCGAGGATGAGGAAGACGAGCACGCCGACGCCGACCTGCTGCCAGTAGAAGTTCCAGCCGACGAGCAGGAGGCCGTTCTTGACGATGGCGAGCAGCGCCACGCCGAGCAGCGTGCCGACCACCGAGGGACGGCGCTCCGCGCTGATCGTCGTGCCGATGAAGGTGGCGCCGATCGCATCGAGCAGGAAGGCATTGCCCGAGAGCGGGACGTAGGAGCGCACCGTGGAGGACAGAAGGATGCCGGCGACACCGCACAGGACGGCGCAGCCCACATAGACCAGCGACATGTTGAACGGCACGCGGATGCCCGAATACCAGGCGACGCCGGGCTGGGCGCCGAATGCCCGGACATAGCGGCCGAAGACGGAATGATGCAGCGCGGCGTAGACGGCGCCGAGGCAGGCGGCGAGCACGATGAGCGGCATGGGAAGGCCGAGCACCTGCGTGCGGACGATGGCGTTGAACACCGAGGCGAAATCACCCGTCACGAGGTAGATCGGCTGGCCGCCGCCCGTGGCGATCTGCTGGACGCTTTGGCCGATGAAGAGCACGCCGAGCGTCGCCAGGAACGGGCTGATCTTCAGCCGCGTGATGAGGATGGCGTTGAGAAGGCCGACCGCCGCGGCGGCGCACAACCCGACGGCGACGCCGAAGAACGCGCCATAGCCGGCGGCCAGCAGCATGATGAAGACCATGCTCGCCATGTCCACCGAAACACCGACGGACAGGTCGATCCCGCCGGCCGTAATGACGATCGTCATGCCAAGCGCGACGATCGCCAGCATCACGACGTTGTTCAACAGGACGTTATAGAGATTGGCGCCCGTGAAGAAGGTGGGGCTTGCCAGCGAGAACGCCACCAGCAGGCCGAGGAAGGCGAGGACGACGGCGTAGCGGGAGACCTTCTCGGCGGAGAAGAGATTGCCGGCTCGCGACGGTGCTTGCGTGCTCATGATCAACGCTCCGAGGGCTTTGCAAAGGACGTGGCGGCGACGACCAGCAGGATCAGCGTGCCCTGGACACCGGTCACCCAGTAGCTCGACACGTTGAGGAGCTGGAAGCCGTTGGCAAGGAAGCCGATGAACAGCGTGCTGAGGATGGTGCCGCCGGCCGTGGGCACGAAGCGGCGGGAGAACACCGTTCCGAGCAGGGCCGCCGCGATGATCGAGAGCAGCAGTTCCCCCGTGCCGGGCGTGCTGGCGCTGAGGCGCGAGACGAGCAGGATGCTCCCCAGCCCGGCGCACAGCCCGGCGAAGAGATAGGTGCCGCCGACATAGGCGCCGACATTGATGCCTGCCGCGCGCGCCGCCTCGGGATGCCCGCCGACGGCATAGAGCCGGAGGCCGGTGCCCGTGAAGTGCAGCAGCGCCACCATGACAAGCGTGAACACGATGAGGCACCAGGCCAGCGTGGAAACGCCGAGGAAGGAGCCGACGGCGATGTTCATGGTGAAATCGGACGCCATGGAGACGACGGTGTTCTGCGTCAGGATGAGTTCGGCACCCGCGACGACGTTCATGACGGCGAGCGTCGCAAGCAGCGGCAGGATGTTCAGCCAGACCACGGCGACGGCGTTCAGGAGCCCGACCAGGATGCCCGTCCCGAGGGTCATGGCGAGCGTCACCGGCAGCGGGAAGCCCGCCGCCGTCGAGACGGCGAACACCGCGGCGCAGAGGCCGGTATTGGCTGCGAGCGACAGGTCGATGCCACCGGTCTGGACATCGCTTCCGCCGCCGATGACGACGACGGACATGCCGAAGGCCAGCACGCCGAGCACGGCGGACTGCTCCACGACGTTGAGGATGTTGTAGAAATTCAGGAATCCCGGCGCCATCAGCGCGAAATAGACGAGGATGACGGCGAAAGTGCCGACCGCGCCCAGCCGCACGAGCATCGTACCGAGCGCCTTTCGCCGCGCCGTTCCAGCCGCGACCGGACTTTCCATTCCGCTCATCAACATTTCTCCGTTGGCTTGGGTCATGGTCATGCCGATGCCCTCCGTGCCGGGGTCCTTGCGCCGGACGCTGCCGAAAGCAGCACGTCGCTGTCGAGTTCGCCGGCCCCGTATTCATTGACAAGTTCGCCGCGATAGATGACGAGCACCCGGTCGCAGAAGCCGGCAAGCTCCAGAAGGTCCGACGACATGAAGAGGATCGCGGCGCCTTCGGCGGCAAGCCGGTTCAGGAGCGTATAGATCTCGACCTTGGCGCCGACATCGACGGCCACGGTGGGTTCGTCGAGGATGTAGACCCTGGATTGGCAGCTCAGCCACTTGGCGAGCGCCACCTTCTGCTGGTTGCCGCCCGACAGCGTCTTGACCAGCGCGTCGCGGTGCGGCGTCTTGATCGAGAGTTCCTTGATGAGCCCGTCGACCGAGGCGTTCTCCGAGGCGCGCGAGACGAAGCCGCCCTTGCTGTAACGCGAGAGGCTGGCGAGCGAGATGTTCTCGCGCACCGAAAGCCCGACCGCGACGCCATGGGCGCGCCTGTCCTCCGGCACGAGCGCCACTTCGCCCGACACCGCCGCCACCGGCGAGGGGAAGCGCGCCACCTTGCCGTCGATGGTGACGGCCCCGCGGTCGGGACGGTCGAGGCCGAACAGGCACTGGATGAGTTCCTTCACGCCGGAGCCGAGCAGCCCGGTCAGGCCGACGACCTCGCCCGCCTTCACGTCGAAGGAGACATCGCGGAAATGCGGCGCCATGCCGAGGCCGGACACCTGAAGAACCGGCGCGCCGACCGTGTTGCTGCGTCGGGGAAACATCTCGCCGACATCGCGGTTGATCATCATCGCGACGATATCGTCGATGGCCGTGGTGCGCGGGTCGACGACGCCGACATCCGTGCCGTTGCGCATCACCGTCACGGTATCGCAGAGATCCTCGATCTCCTTCATGTAGTGCGAGATGAAGATCACGGCGATGCCGTCGTCCTTGAGGCGACGAAGCACGCGGAAGAGGCTGTCGACTTCCTTCTTCACCAGCGCGGCGGTCGGCTCGTCGAGCACCAGCACGGAGGCCTTCTGGGCAAGGGCGCGCGTGATCTGGACGATCTTCTGCTGGGCGGTGGTCAGGTCCTGCACGAGCGTGCCCGGCGGCAGGTCGAGATCGAAATACTGCTTCAGCAGTTCGGAGGCTCGCCGCGCCATTTCCCGGTGATTGATGAAGGGACCGAATTTCGGTTCGTGGTGCAGGAAGATCGCCTCGGCGATCGTCGCGGTGGGCACCAGGAGACGGTCCTGATGGATGAAATGGACACCAAGGCGCTCGACGCTTGCCGGCGTCAGCTTCGATACGGTCTCGCCGTTGACGCGGATGGTTCCCGCATCCGGCT
>CAMLOC010000016.1 GCA_946481465.1 uncultured Shinella sp.
ACCGGCGGCATGGGCGCCTATTCGCCCGCCCCGGTGATGACGCCGGAGATGGTTGCGCGCACCATGAAGGAGATCATCGAGCCGACGATCCGCGGCATGGCCGCCGACGGCCACCCCTTCCAGGGCGTGCTCTTCGCCGGGCTGATGATCACGGCCAAGGGGCCCGAGCTCATCGAATACAATGTCCGTTTCGGCGATCCGGAATGCCAGGTGCTGATGATGCGGCTGGAAAGCGACCTGCTGCCGATCCTGCATGCCGCCGCGACCGGCCGGCTCGACACGGTCACCGCCGCCTGGCGCGACGCGCCGGCGCTCACCGTCGTCATGGCCTCGAAGGGCTATCCGGGCGCCTATGAGAAGAACACGCCGATCCGCTCTCTGCCGGCCGACGACGCGGCCAGCATGGTGTTTCATGCCGGCACAGCGCTGAAGGACGGCCAGCTGGTGGCGACCGGCGGGCGCGTGCTCAACGTCACGGCCGTCGCGCCGACCGTCGCGGAGGCGCAAAGGGCGGCTTACCAGGCGCTCGACCGGGTGGAATGGGACAACGGCTTCTGCCGCCGCGACATCGGCTGGCGCGCCGTCGCCCGCGAAAAGGCGTGAGGCCGGGCGGGAAAAACGCCGGGTCGTTCAAATTTTACCATTTCCCCTGACGGGGCCGTAACCGGCAGGCGCTATTCTCCCTTCAACGATAAGGGAGAACCGTTGATGCGTACCCTGCTGCCGACCTTCGCCGTCATGCTTCTTGCCGCCCCCGCCTTCGCGGGTTCGATCGAGCCTCTCGCCGACGCGTCGTCCGGGGGCTCCAGCATTTCGACGGTCCGCTGCGACGATTGCCCGGCGCTGAAGCCGAAGCCGAAACACGCCACCTACCATGTCGATGCCATCGACCCCGGCACGCAGAAGGTGGAGATCCGCGAGGAGAACGGCGAGCGCAAGATCTTCCGCACGGAAGCCTGGATGGGCGGTTCGCCGGTGCTCTTCGTCAGCAAGGCGCCGGCGGAGGCCCATCAGGCCGCCGAGGCCGAGAAGCCCGCGGACGAGAAGGCCACGAGCCTGGAAACCGTCGATGCCGGCGCCCGCACCGGCGCGCTGGACGAGGCCGCGGCCCACACGACCGTCACGGCCGGCATGGCGACTTCACGGGAGTTTGATCCGGCAGGGTTTGAACTTCGGCTCAACTGACCCCATATTGACAGGGCCCTGCCTCTCAGTCCCTCCAGGCTGACAGGAATCCGCGAAAGCGGACGTTTTGCGCCCCTGACCTCAAGCGGGGGCGCAAGCGTATGTGCTCCCCCTTCTCAAGGCCCGACCTATCCCGCGATCTTGGAGAAGTCCGCGACCGTGCCCGTGGCCGCGCGGATGGCGGAGAGGAGGGCGAGGCGGTTGGCGCGGATGGCGGGGTCCTCGTCGTTAACCAGCACATCGGTGAAGAACTGGTCGACCGGCGCGCGCAGCGCCGAGAGGGCCTCCATGGCGGAGCGGAAATCTTCCCTGGCGACGGCGGCGGCGGCGTCCTTCGTCGCGGTCTCCACGGCGGCGTGGAGGGCCTTTTCGGCGTCGAGTTTCAAAAGATCGGCCGAGACGGCGCCTTCGACGACGGTGCCCTTCTTCTCCTCGGCGGCCAGAAGCTGCGTGGCGCGCTTGGTGCCGGCGAGAAGGTTGCGGCCGTCTTCCGAGGTGATGAAGGCCGTCAGCGCCTCGACGCGGCGGGCCACCATCAGGAGGTCGTCGGCCTCGGGCGTCAGCACGGCGTCGATCAGGTCGTGGCGCGCGCCCATGTCGCGCAGATAGACCTTCAGCCGGTCGTGGAAGAAGGCGACAAGGTCCGCATCCTTCACGACGGAGCCGAGCGGCAGGCGGATGTTCTTTTCGAGCAGCATGCGGATGACGCCGAGCGCGGCGCGGCGCAGCGCATAGGGGTCCTTCGAGCCGGTCGGCTTCTCGTCGATCGCCCAGAAGCCGATCAGCGTGTCCAGCTTGTCGGCGAGCGCGACGGTGAGGCCCACCTTGCCGGCGGGCACGCGGTCGGAGGGGCCTTGCGGCTTGTAATGGTCTTCGATCGCCTCGGCGACGGCGGCGTCCTCGCCCTGGAGCGCCGCATATTTGCGGCCCATGATGCCCTGGAGTTCGGGGAATTCGCCGACGGCCTCGGTGCGCAGGTCCGCCTTGGCGAGTACCACGGCCCGGTCGACCAGCGCCGCATCGGCGCCGATCACGGGCGCGAGTTCGCCTGCAAGCTTGCGGATGCGGGTGACGCGTTCGCCTTGCGTGCCGAGCTTGGCATGGAAGGTGACGTTCAGCGCGTCGAGCTTGGCCATGCGCTGGTCGAGCGGCTTTGCAAGGTCGAGGCCGAATTTCTCGGCCGAGACCTTCAGCGTGTCGAGGTCGGGCAGGTCGCCCTGGTCGCGCAGCCAGAAGTGCTTGGCGTCCGAAAGGCGGGCGCGGACGACCTTGCCGTTGCCGTGCACGATCTCCTTGCCGCCGTCCTTCGCCTCGATGTTCGAGATGAGGATGAAGTGGTTGGAGAGCGTTTCGGCGCCCGGCTTGCGGGTGACAAAGCATTTCTGGTTCGTCTTGATGGTGAGGCGGATGATCTCCGAGGGGATCGCCAGGAACTCCTCCTCGAAGGTGCCCATCAGCACCTGCGGCCATTCGACGAGGCCGGAGACTTCTTCCAGGAGACCCTCGTCCTCGACCAGTTCGAGGCCGCTCGCAAAGGCGATGTTGTTGGCGTCCGTCGCGATGATCTGCTTGCGGCGCTCGGCGTCGAGCACGACCCGGGCCTTCTCCAGATTGGCGACATAGTCCTCGAAGCGGCGCACGGTGATCGCCTCCGGCGCATGGAAGCGGTGGCCGTAGGTGACGTTGCCGGCGACGAGCCCGCCGACCTCGAAGGGCACGATACGGGTTTCCTCGGTCTCCGAGCCGAAGGTGCAGACGATGGATTGCAGCGGGCGGACCCATTGCAGCGAACCGGGCCTGGCGGAAGCCGCGCCGGAGCGCATCGGCTTCGGCCAGGGGAAGTTGCGGATGATGCCCGGCATCACCCCGGCGATGATCTCGTCGGCGGGGCGGCCCGGCTTGACGATGTGGGCGACGTAGTAATCGCCCTTCTTCGGGTCCGAATGGACATGGGCCTCGGAAACCGAGGCGAGGCCCGCCTTGCGCAGGAAACCCTGGATCGCCTGTTCGGGGGCGGAGGTCGTCGGGCCCTTGATGTCCTCGCGCACGTCGCTCGAGCGGGCGTTGAGGCCGCGGATGTCGAGCGTCAGGCGGCGCGGCGTCCAGTATTCGCGCGCGCCCTCATAGGTCAGGCCCGCATCCACCAGCGCGTCGGTGACGAGCTTCTTCAGGTCGCCCGCCGCCTTGCGCTGCATGCGGGCGGGGATTTCCTCGGAGCGGAGTTCAAGCAGAAGATCGGGCATGGGGGTCACTGACTGATGGATTTTTCGACTGGCGGGGACTTAGCAAGCCTCAAGCCAAATGTCATCCGTCCAAACCCGAAAAGTCGGGCCGAAGCGGCGATCGCCTACCAGCCGCCGCCTCCGCCGCCACCCCCGCCGCCGCCGGAGGAGCCGCCGCCGCCACCGGAAGAGAAGCCGGAGGAGGAGCTTTTCGGCGGGTCGGGCAGGGAGGCGGTCATGGTGCCCGCCATGGAGCCGGCAAAGCCGCTCATGCGATCGGTGAAGCGGCCGGAGGAGAAGCCGTCGCCGTGATACCAGACGGGCTGGTAGGCCGCGGCTGCCGCACCGGCCGCCGCGGCGGCGGCAAGCCAGCGGCCGAAGGTTTCCGACCAGGGCTTTTCGACGCCGAGCGCCACGGCATAGGGCAGCAGGGTCTCGTAGTGGCGCGGCGACATGTCCGGCGCGCCGGCCATGTTCATGCGGTCCTTCTCGGCAAGCGTCAGGTATTGCCGCAGGCCCTCGATGCCGTCCATCATCTTGCGGCCGAGCGGCGTCGGCGCGCCCATCAGGAAGAAGAAGACGAGATTGGTAACGACGATGCCGCCGACGGCGGCAAAGAGCGGCATCTGGCCGGCCGCCGCGCTGGTGACGAACAGCGCGAGGATGACGCTGCCGAACACGGTAAGGAAGACGAAGCCGACAAAGGCGATCATCGCGACGGCGAGGATGCGCGCGCCGAGCGTTTTCGCCCGCCGGAAGTTCTGCCCCAGCGCCAGCGCGAAGATCGACACGAAGACCGAGGCGAAGACCGGCAGGATGACGAGCACGATGCCTTCCTCCGGCAGCGAGCCGAAGATCACGAGCGCCGCGAGGCAGGCGAGGGAGAGCAGGATGCCGCAGATCACCTGCGGCCAGTTGGCGAGGTAGTATTTGTAGCGGTGCTCCTTCTCCATCGCCTGGCTGAAATCGTGGCCCAGCGACTGCACGCGCTTGCCGTTCGACTTGTCGATGACGAAGGTGCTGCCCGCCGCGCCCATGGTCTTGAGAAGGGTCGCCTCGCCGGTCGGCAGGGTCCCTTCGAGCGGCTTTTGCGTCCGGGTGACGGTGATGGAGGTTTTCAGGTCCTTCAGTTCGACGAGGCCCTTGACGGCAAGATTGAGGAAGGCGGCGGAAATCGCCGTCCAGCCCTGCCGGCCGAACCCCTTCTCGTCGATATAGTTGACCAGCGCCGGCGATATGCCCTCCGGCGCGTCCCAGCGCGGCACGACGACGCCGCGCGCCGGGTCGCGGCCGACGGAGAACCACGCCCAGAGATAGTAGCCGACGACCAGCACCAGGCCGCCGAAGGCGAGGAAGAGGTTGCGGTTGTCCTTGAGGAACAGCGCGCGTTCCTCCGCCGCCGTCGGCCGGGCAATGCTGCCGGCCGGCATCTTCACGCCGATCGTCAGGCCCTCGTTCGGGCCGAGCGCGCGCGTCGTCTCGAAGGTCGCCCGCTCGCCCCGGTTCTCGCCGCGCGCATCCTTGCCCGTGGCGCCGAGCGGCCCGGTGAAGACGGTCAGTTCCTCCGCCCGCACGCCCGCCGGCAGCGTCACCGTCGCCGTCGCCTTCTCGATTGGAAAGGCCCATTCGGTGCCGGTGACGTTCCAGAACAGTTCGTCATGCGTGTCGAAGAAGCGAATCTGCCGTGTCGTCTCGTAGGTCAGGCGGTATTCGTGGAAGCCGGGATCGAGCAGCACGTCGGCCGAGCCGAAATAGATGCGGATGCCGCGGCGGATGGTTTCCGTGCGGTAGGGCTCCGCCCGCCCGTCGCGCTCGACGCTCAGGATCTTGAAGCCCACCTCGCGCTCGCGCCCGCCGGCATCGACGAAGGTCAGCGGGAAATCGCGATAGATGCCGCGGCGGATCCGGTTGCCCTCGGCATGGACGCGGATCGTCTCGGTCACCGTCAGGGTGCCGTTCTTCGCGACGGCGATATCGGAGTGGTAGCGGTCGAAATATTCCTCCGCCCGCGCCGCGCCCCCGACCAGAAGGCAGAGCCACAGCGCCAGGAGGGCGGCAATCCGCATCATGAAGGGGCTCCGGAATGAGAGCGTTTCCGGGAAAAGTGGATACCGGTTTTCCGTTCGGAAATGCGACAAAACAAAATGCTCTAGAATTTTACGGTGGGCACGGCCCGGTCGGCCGGGTTCTCGATCTCGAAATAGGGCGCCTTCAGGAATTTGAAGAGGCTGGCGACGAGGTTGGAGGGGAAGCTCTCGACCTTGACGTTGAGGTCGCGCGCCGCGCCGTTGTAGTAGCGGCGCGACATCTGGATCTCGTTTTCCAGCGTTTCCAGCGTCTCCTGCAACTCGGCGAAGTTCTGGTTGGCCTTGAGGTCCGGATAGGCCTCGGCGAGCGCGAAGATGCGGCCGAGCGCCTGGCTGAGCAGGCCTTCGGCCTGTGCCCTCCCGGCGACATCGCCGGCGGGGACGGCCTGCGCCCGGTTGCGCAGCTCCACCACCTTTTCCAGCGTGTCCTTCTCGTGCGCGGCGTAGCCCTTCACGGTCTCGATAAGGTTGGGGATGAGGTCGGCGCGGCGCTTCAGCTGCACGTCGATGCCGGACCAGGCCTCCTCCTTCACCTGGCGCGCCTTGACGAGGCCGTTGTAGAGAATGATGGCGTAGAGGACGACCACCGCCGCGATTGCCAGACCGATCATGAAAGTCTCCGCTCCTTCTTTGTCCCGGGAGCGACCTTAGCATTCGCATCGCCGCAGGAAAGCCCCCGCGGCGGGACAATCGGCTCTCGTGAAGACGCCGGCCATCCTACAGCGTGGCGGCGCCCTTTTCCTCGACGGTGCGGCCGAGCGTCTCAAGCTCGGTGTCGATCAGGTGTACATCCTCGTACCAGCCGTCGTCCTCCACCATGGCGCTTTCGGTGGCGGCGCGCTGGAGGGCGCGGGCCTCGGTGCGCAGCTTTTCCAGCTTGGCGATCTTCTCCTTGCGGGAAAGGCCGGTGTCGTTGCGGATTGCCTGCAGCTTCAGTTCCATCGTGCTGACGGTCATCGGGAAACTCCTTGTTCGTTCCCCCGCAAAACGCCGGCAAGGCCGATTCGTTCCTCCTCCCCACCTCGCGGATGGTTAGCAAAGCGGTAATGAAACGCGGCTAATGTTCGCGCAATCGAAGGTTTCGGCAGCCCGCGGCGGGCCTGCCGGTGAAGCGAGGATTTTGGTTTTGCGTATCCGTGTCTCGACCGCAATGACTGCGGCCGCTCTCCTTGTCGCGCCCGTTTCCGCCCTTGCGGGCGAGGGCGGTCATTTCTGGTCCGGCGACTGGTATCTGAAGGTCGGCGCCGCCGGCTTCGCCGCGTCGCGCTACGAGGGGGCGAAGAAGTACCTGTTCCAGGTCACGCCGATGATCTCGCTCGGCAAGGCGGGCAGCACCGTCCGCTTCTCCTCGCGCAACGACAACCCGTCCTTCGCGCTGATCGACAATGGCGGCTTTCGCGCCGGCGCGACCGGCAAGCTCGTCATGCCGCGCGACGACGACGATTCGAAGGACCTGCGCGGCCTGACGCCGGTGAAGTTCGGCGGCGAGCTCGGCGCCTTCGCCGAGGCCTATCCGACGGACTGGCTGCGCGTGCGCGGCGAGGTGCGCCACGGCATTCGCAGCCATGACGGCATCGTCGCCGATATCGCGGCCGACGCCTTCGTCGACGTTCGGCCGGACGTGCGCGTCTCGGCCGGCCCGCGCGTGACGCTCGCCTCCAACGACTACATGGACACCTATTACGGCGTGAAGCCGAACCAGGTCGCCAAGTCCGGCCTTGCCGCCTACGATCCCGACGGCGGCATCCATTCGGTGGGCGCGGGCGCGGCGATCACCTGGCAGGTCAACGAGAAGATCGAGACGAGCGCCTTTGCCGAATACAAGCGTCTCGTCGGCGACGCGGCGAAATCGAGCCTCGTCAAGCAACGCGGCGATCGCGACCAGGTGCTGATCGGCCTTTCGGCCACCTACCGGTTCGATTTCACGCTGCCGTGATCTCAATATAGGGGTAGGCGACTGCTCCAACTCCCCTCCTCCCCCGCGGGGAGAAGGTGGCCCGAAGGGACGGATGAGGGGGGGCGCGGGTGAAATTATTTGATTTTTGGCCTGCGACATCCCCCTCATCCGCCTGCCGGCACCTTCTCCCCGCGGGGGAGAAGGGGAGTTGTCGCAACGCCGTGCCCAGCCGTGCGGCGCCATGCCGGCTTGACCGGCACCCTGCCGCTTGCGATCAAGGCGCATGATCAGCTCTCCGTCCGATTCCGGCCGCGTCGCCGACGCGCCGTCCCGAAACTGGGTCTACCGCGTGCTGCCGCGCGCGGCCTGGCCCTATGCGCAGCTCGCCCGCTGGGACCGGCCGATCGGCTGGCAGTTGCTGCTGCTCCCCTGCCTCTGGTCGGCGGCGCTGGCGGCCAATGTCTCGGCGGCCATCGGCACCTTCGATCTGGCGCGCTTCGTCACGCAGCTTTTCCTGTTCTTCGTCGGGGCCGTCGCGATGCGCGGCGCCGGCTGCACCTATAACGACCTCGTCGACCACGAGATCGACCAGGCGGTGGCCCGCACCCGCTCGCGCCCGCTGCCCTCCGGCCGCGTTACGCGCCGGCAGGCGAAGGTGTTCATGGCGCTGCAAGCGCTCGTCGGCCTCCTCGTGCTCTTGCAGTTCAATCTCTTTACAATCGTGCTCGGCATCGCCTCGCTGGCCATCGTCGCGATCTATCCTTTCGCCAAGCGCTTCACCGACTGGCCGCAATTCTTCCTCGGCATGGCCTTTTCCTGGGGCGCGCTGATGGGCTGGGCTGCGGAGTTCTCCGAAGTGTCGGCCGCCTCGCTGGCGCTCTATGTCGCCGCCATCGCCTGGACCATCGGCTACGACACGATCTACGCCCACCAGGACAAGGAAGACGACGCGCTGATCGGCGTGCGCTCCACCGCGCGGCTCTTCGGCGAGCGCACGGGGCAGTGGCTCATCGGCCTCTACGGCCTGACGGTCGCGCTGGTCGCGCTTTCCTTCTGGCTCGCCGGCGCCGGCATCGTCGCCTGGCTCGGCCTTGTCGCCGCCGCCGCCATGCTCGCCTGGCAGATCGCCACGCTCGACATCGACGATCCGGAACAGTGCCTGGCGCTCTTCAAATTCAACGGCGTCGTCGGCCTCTGCCTGTTCCTCGCGCTGGTCCTCGCCATCCCCTTCGCCTGATCAGCGGTGGCGCGGCCCGCGCGAGCCGGTCTGCGGGCGCTCTTCGCCGCGGCGCAGCGTCGTCGGGTGGAGGGCGATCTCGAAGCCGCGGCGCGGCGGGCGGACGCGGTCGACGGTCGTGCTGTCGACGGTGCGGATGCGGCCGAGGAGGGTGGTGAAGAACTTTGCCATCGTGATCGGTCCCTTGCTTTGCGTTCCCCGGTTCGAACCCGGTGTGTTGAACGCTGTTTCCCATGCCGGGCGCGGGAAAAGTGTTCCGGAGGGAACAGGCAAGGGCATACGAAAAAGCCGGCCGCAGGGAACGGCCGGCTTTTCCGGAGGTCATGCTGTCATCGCAGGCTCAACGCCGGGCGATGATCTCCCGGCCGTCGATCTTCATCTGCACGCCGAGCTTGCCCGTGGTGCGGCGCACGAGGAAGCGCGGGCGGCGGTCGGCGAAGTAGGAATGGCGGCGGCGCGGCTTTGCGGGGCGGCTGCCGACCGTCAGGTTGTCGTCGAGCGGCCGGGCGATGCCGTCGGCCTCGACCATCAGCATGGGGATGCGGTAGGCCTCGGCCCAGCTGCGCCAGTCGGCGGCGATGTCGCACAGGTCGTGTGCCACGAGCAGCGGGATGCAGAGGTCCGGATCGTCGTGGTGCAGTTCCAGCGTCACGGTGACGTCGCCATTGCCATGGTCGATGGCGCGGGCGGCGACGCCCTTGAAGGCGCGGGCCGGCAGGGCGATCGAGAGCGGCAGGCCGCTTGCGGGCAGGACCTTGCGCAGCACGGCGCCGCGCTCGTCGAGCGTGATGGTGGCGTCGGTTCCCTCGGCGCGCAGTTCGAAGGTCACCTGCTGCGGGAAGCGCCTGGGATCGAGCCGGAGCGTGGTGCCGGCCCAGGCCGGCTTGGAAACGGTATTCAGCATGTCTTTCGCCCTTGTTTTCCTTGAGAGCCGGTGTCCGGTCTTCCCATCGGGACTTTTCGTCCTCTGAGGGCGAGAATAGGCGCGCCCCCTTCCGAGCCGCTTAAAAATTGCGGTTAAGAAAACTTTGCGGTTCCAGATGGTTAGCAAAACCGCACGGGCTAGGGTTTAGGAGAGGTGAACGTCTGCTACAGGCCGGGACAAGCCTCGCGCGCGAGAGTGGCCCCGATCGGCCCGCCCGCTTTGTCGAAAGAGACGTCTCCCATGCTGTCCACCTACACGAGCTACAACCTCATCACGCGCGACATGCTGGTGTCGCTGGACCGCACGGCGAACGAGACGGTCACGGCCCGCGAGGCGGCGTACTACAAGGAAAATATCGGCAAGGTGACCACGGTCGACGAGTTCCTCGACGACTACCGGCTCTATTCCTACGCCATGAAGGCCTATGGCCTGGAAGACATGAGCTATGCCACGGCCTTCATGCGCAAGGTCCTGGAAAGCGACCCGTCGGACGAGAGCAGCTTCGTCAACATGCTGACGGATTCGCGTTACCGCGAGTTTGCCAACGCCTTCAGCTTCGAGGCCTCCACCGCCTCGGCGCAGACCGAGGTGCAGCTCGATGAGGTCATCGGCCTCTATTCGGCGACGGCGGCCAATGCCGGCGCGGCGATCAAGGAGGAGACGCGCTACTATAATGCCGTCATCGACACGGTGACGAGCGTCGACCAGCTCCTGAACAACGAGCGGCTGCGCAGCTACGTCTTCACCGCCTTCGGCATCGACCCCACGACCTGGTCGCGCCAGACGATCCGCGGTGTGCTGACGAGCGACCTCGACGATCCGGACAGCTATTTCAACACGCAGTTCACCGACAAGGCGACGGCCGCCCAGGCGGCCATCACGACCGCCAACGCCGAACTGGCGACGCTGGATGCCAACGCCGACGCGGCCCGCATCGCCGTGCTCAAGGCGGAAATCTCCCGCCAGAACGCCGTCATCGCCAATGTCGAGAAATACGGCACGCTCGTCAGCGCCTTCAATTTCTCCACCGATGGCACGGCGGCGGCCGGCACGGTGCAGACGGCCGCCCAGAGGACCAGCACGAACGAGCTTTACACGCTCTCCAATCCGCGCGTGACGACGGCCGCCGCGGTGATCCACAAGGACTATTTCGAAAGCCGGATAGGCAGCATCACGACGGCGAGCCAGCTTGCCGCCGATCCGCGCATGGTCAGCTATCTCAAGGTCGCCTTCGGCCTCGACAAGCTGTCGGTCGTCAGCTCCACCATCACCAATATCCTGACCAGCGATCCCGATCCGGACAATCCCGACAGCTACATCAACAGGTTCGGCGGGTCGGACAAGGAGGCCTATTTCGCCATGCAGGCCGCCTTCAACTTCCAGGAGGACGGCACGCTGGCGGCGGGCGACGCGGCGCAGACCGCATCGCAGACCGCGTCGGTCACGGCGGGCTACCTGACCCGCTACAACGACAAGGACGACGAGGCGGACGAACTGGCCATCAAGCGCTTCAAGGGCCAGATCGGCGCGGTGAAGACCGTGAGCGACTTCGTCGGCGAGGCCACCGTCTACGACTTCGCGTTGAAGGCCTTCGGCCTCGATCCGTCCGCGGTCTCGGCGCTGACGATCAAGAACGTCTTGAAGAGCGACCTCAACGATCCCAAGAGCTATGTGTATCAGTTGAAGGACGAGCGCTTCGTCGAACTGGCCAAGGCGTTCAATTTCGGGGCGGACGGCAACATCACGGCGCCGAAGCTGGCGCAGTCCGAATCCGAGATCCTCGTCATGTCGCGCGCCTATGTGACGGCCAAGTCCCGTTTCGGAACGGAAGATGACAAGACCTTGGCGGAGGAGGAGGCGAAGTATTACTCCGTCCAGATGCAGACGGTCGAGAATGTCGAGGAATTCCTGTCCGATCCGCGCCTCGTCGCCTTCGTGCTGACGGCCAACGGCATCGACCCGGAAAGCGTCGATGCGGAGTTCATGGCCAAGATCTTCACCTCCGATCTCGACGATCCCGACAGTTTTGCCAACCAGCAGCCCGACCGCGCCTATCGCAAGATCGTCGCCTCGTTCAACTTCAACGCCGAGGGACAGGTCGAGCGGCAGGACGATGCCGACATCCAGTCGCGCCGCGGCATCTACCAGACGATCGACAGCTACCTGCGGCAGAAACTGGAAGAGGACGCCGGCAACGACAATGCCGGCGTGCGCCTGGCGCTCTATTTCGAGCGCAAGGCGGAAACGGTGATCAGCCCCTACGACCTCATCGCCGACGAGGCGCTCTTCGAGGTCTTCAAGGTGCTCTACGAACTGCCGGACGAGATCGCCAGCGCCGACATCGACGCCCAGGCCGACATGATCGAGCGCTATCTCGACCTGGAGGACCTGCAGGACCCGGAGAAGGTCTCCAAGATGATCGTGAAGTTCTCCGTGCTCTACGACCTGGAGAACCAGACCGTGACGGACCCGGCCCTTTCGGTGCTCACCACTTCGGGCTCGGCCGGCATCAGCGCCGATCTCATGATGTCGCTGGCGCAGTTGCGCACCGGCGGCTGAAGGCTCAGCCCCTGACGACCTTGCCGGGATTCATGATGCCGGCGGGGTCGAAGGCGCGCTTGACCCTTGCCATCAGGTCCATCTCGATCGGCGCGCGCACCGCCGCAAGCTCGTCGCGCTTCAACTGGCCGATGCCGTGCTCGGCCGAGATCGACCCGCCATAGGCGAGCACGATGGCGTGCACGAGGTCGTTGATCTCGCGCCAGCGGCCGAGGAAGGCGTCCTTGTCGGCGCCGACGGGCTGGGAGATGTTGTAGTGGATGTTGCCGTCGCCCATATGGCCGAAGGAGCAGATGCGCGCGCCCTCGATGGCCTTCATGACCGCCGCGTCCGCCTCCGCCATGAAGGCCGGGATGGCCGAGACCGGCACGGAGACGTCGTGCTTGATCGAGCCGCCCTCCGGCTTCTGCGCCGGCGACATGCTCTCGCGCATGTGCCAGAGCGCCCGGCGCTGCTCCTCGCTTGCGGCGATCACCGCATCCTCGACCAGCCCCGCCTCGATGCCCTCGGCCAGCAGCGCCTCCATCATGCGCGTCGCCGTCTCGGGCGCGTCGGACGTCGAGATGTCGACCAGCACGTACCAGGCGTGCCGGCCGGCGAGCGGATCGCGCACGCCGGGAATGTGCCGCGTGGTGAAATCGACGCCGAGGCGCGGCATCAGTTCGAAGCCGGTCAGCGCGGTGCCGCAGCGGCTTGAGGCGCGCTCGAAGAGGGCGAGCGCGTCCTGGACGGATTTGAGCCCGGCGAAGGCCACCTCGTGGCCGAGCGGCCGGGGGAAGAGTTTCAGCACCGCGCCGGTGATGACGCCGAGCGTGCCTTCCGCGCCGATGAACAGGTCGCGCAGGTCGTAGCCGGTATTGTCCTTCTTCAGCCGGCGCAGGCCGTTCCAGATCTCGCCGGTCGGCAGCACGACCTCGAGGCCGAGGCAGAGCTGGCGCATGTTGCCATAGGCCAGCACCGCCGTGCCGCCGGCATTGGTGGAAAGGTTGCCGCCGATCTGGCAGGAGCCTTCCGAGCCGAGCGACAGCGGGAACAGCCGCTCCACCGCCTCCGCCGCGCTCTGGATCTCCGCCAGCACGCAGCCGCCGTCGGCCACGATCACATTGCCGACCGGGTCGACGTCGCGGATGCGGTTGAGCCGCGACAGCGACAGCACGACGTCCGTCGCCCCCTCGCGCGGCGCCGCGCCCCCGACATGGCCGGTATTGCCGCCCTGCGGCACGATGGCGGTGCGTGTCTCGGTGGCGAGCGCCAGGATCTGCGAGACCTCCTCCACCGAGCCCGGCCGCAGCACGAGCGGCGACGTGCCGTGATAGAGCCCGCGGCTTTCGACGAGATAGGGCGCGATGTCGCCTTGCGCGGTGAGCGCGTGGGCCGGGCCGGTGATGGCGGCGAAGCGGTCGATGAGGTCGGGGGAAAGCGTCGCCGGGGTCATGGCTCTGTCCTCGTTGGCGCCGCGCCGCAAGGGGCGGAAGCGTGTGGATATAGTCGGAGCGTGTCAGCCGCGCGGGGCGGCGGCGCGCTGCAGGCGGTCGTTGATCGCCTCGCCGAGGCCGTGCGCGGGGATCGGCGAGAAGGCGATGGAGCGGGCGCCGGTCGCGTCCGCCCGTTTCATGTAGCCGAAGAGATTGGCGGCCGCCTCCGCGAGGTCGCCGCCGGGGCTGAGATCCAGCACCAGCGCAGCGTCGGCCTCGCCGGGCAGCGCCGCGCCGCCGAAGCGGATCAGCACCTCGCCGGGCGCCACGTCGCGCGCGTCGAGCCGCACCGGCGCATCGGGCGCATAGTGCGAGGCGAGCATGCCCGGCGCCTCGATCGCCGCGCCCGCCTTCTCGTTGCGCACCACCTTCAGGCCGGTGACGCGCTCAACCTCGGCGGCATCGAGCCCGCCCGGCCTCAGCAGCCGGATCGTCCCGTCCTCGACCTTGAGGATGGTGGATTCCAGCCCCACGACGGCCGGCCCGGCATCCAGAACCAGCTCGAGCTTCGCGCCGAAATCCTCGGCGACGTGCCGGGCGGCGGTGGGGCTGATGCGGCCGGACGTGTTGGCGCTGGGGGCGGCGAGCGGCCGGCCGAAAGCCGACAGCAGGCGGCTGGCAAAACCCCTCGGCACGCGGATGCCGATCGTGTCGAGCCCGGCGCGGGCGAGCGGGTGGATGGTGCTTTCCGGCCGGATCGGCAGAACCAGCGTCAGCGGTCCCGGCCAGAAGGCCTCGGCGAGCGCGCGCGACACGGGATCGAAGACCGCGTGCTCCTCCGCCATGGCAAGGTCCGCCATGTGGCAGATCAGCGGATTGAAGCGCGGCCGGCCCTTCATCTCGTAGATGCGGGTGATGGCGAGCGGATTGGTGGCGTCGGCGGCAAGGCCGTAGACCGTCTCGGTGGGAATGGCGACCGGCACCCCCCGGCGAAGCGTCTCGCAGGCCCGGGCCAGCGCCGTTTCCGCATCCGTGCGCGTATCCACGATATCCGCCATGTCGTCCTTCCTTGTCCGGGCTTCCTTTACAGGGCTTTGCCGGCAAAAGCCAAGAGCCGTCGTCGCAAGGCTGCCCGCTCAAGCGAAAGGGCCGCCGTCGATGGCGTTCGACAGGTCGTTCGGCGCTGCCGCTCTCCCTTCTCCCCGCTGGGGAGAAGGGAGTCGAGGCGCCGGATTCTTTCCATATAAGGGGTCGCGGACGGAGAGGGCCTTGCGTTTGCCTAAAATGCGAGCGAACGGATTAGACCGGCCGAAAGCGGCGGCTGCTATGAAAGGTTGAAAAATCACGCAGCGGGTCCGCATTGATGGCGCACAAGAAATCCTCGACGGCCGATATCGCCCTGCGCGTGGCGACGGCGATGAAGCAGATGGGCATCGACGGCCTGCCGCGCAATTACGAACTGGTCTACGAGGCCTATGCCGGCTGCAATCCCGACCTGGTGCGCGATTTCATCGCGCTCGGCAAATACAAGACGCAGGCCGCGCTCGACGAACTGGGGCGCAAATACCTGCCGCACCAGCACGAGGCGGGCGTGCTGCAACGCTCGGCGGGCGCCATCAGCAACGAGATGGCCAATTTCATGGACCTGCTCGGCCAGGAGCGCACCTCGCTGTCGGACTACGGCCGCCTGATCGGCGAAGCCTCGCAGGTCATCCGCGATGCCGGAAGCCTCGGGGAGGGCGCGCTCGGCTCCTCGCTCGAGGCGTTGCAGCGCGCGACCGAACTGCGCGTCACCCACACGGCGGAAATGGCCGAGAAGGTCGCCGCGCAATCGGCCGTCATGGACGGCATCCAGAAGGAGATGGCGGAATTCGAGGCGATGAAGTTCATCGACCCGCCGACGCGGCTCGGCAACCGCCGCGCCTTCAACAAGGCG